>JAYVMK010000156.1:0-4700 GCA_043758995.1 Lichenibacterium sp.
CACCCGACGTTCCGACGTCGACGTAGTGGATGCCCTTCTCCCGCAGCGCCTGCCCGCGGTGAATGTCGTCCTTGTAGAAGGAATTGCCGCCGTCGATGAGAATGTCGCCGGAGGACAGCAGCCCGCCGAGTTTGTCCACCGTCTCGCCGGTGATCTTGCCCGCCGGAAGCATCACCCAAACGATGCGAGGCGTTTCGGTGAACTTGGCAACGAGATCCTCGAGCCCTTCGGAGCCGATGGCACCGTCCTCGACGAGATCGCTGACCGCCCGCGCGTTCCGGTCGTAGGCGATGCATTGGTGTCCATGATTCTGAAGGCGACGGACGATGTTGCCGCCCATCCGTCCGAGTCCGATCACGCCGATTTGCATCGCTGACACCCTTATTCCGGATTGCGAACCCGTCGCCCCTGGGCCGACGTCGAAACTGGAACCGCAGTCGAATCCGCGGTTCCCAAGTAACGTAAGCGCTGTCGATGACGGTGCTAAGATCGTCGTCGCAGAGGGCTCAGGCGGCCTTGCTGAACTCGCTGCGGCGCTTCTTCACGCCGCCGATGAGGTTGTCGAAGGCCTCTTCGAATTTCTTGATCCCGTCGAGCACAAGCTCATGCGTGATTTCATCGAGGGAAACACCGAGCTTTCCCAGCGCCGTCAGCGACGCCTCGGCGCCCTCGAGGTCGCTTTGGACGGAATCCTTGATGGCCGTGCCGTGATCGCCGAACGCCTTCATGGTGGCGGGTGGCATGGTGTTGACGGTGCCGAGGCCGATCAGGTTGTCGACGTAGTAGGTGTCGGACAGGCCCTTCGCCTTCGTGCCGGTCGAGGCCCAGAGCAAACGCTGAGGATGCGCACCCTTGGCGGCGAGAGCTTCCCAGCGTGGGCCGGAGAAGATCTTCTGGCCACGCTGATAGGCACGCTTGGCATTGGCGATGGCGATCTTGTGCTTCGTCTTCTCGACCAGCGCGGGATCGGCATCCTTGACCGCATCGATCTTGGCGTCCGCCGCCGAATCGATGCGGCTCAGGAAGAAACTCGCCACGGAGGCGACCCGAGACACGTCCCCGCCCTTGGCGGCCAGTTCCTCGAGGCCGGCGATGTAGGCGTTCGCCACATCCTCGTAGGCCTTCACGGCGAAGAGGAGCGTTACGTTGACGTTGATGCCTTCCGCGATCGTCGCCTGGATGGCCGGAGTGCCGGCATCCGTGCCGGGAATCTTGATCATCAGGTTGGGGCGGTTCACCGCGGCCCAGAGGCGCTTGGCGTCCTTCTTGGTGGCTTCCGTGTCGTTGGCGATGTTGGGCGCGACTTCGAGGCTGACGAAGCCGTCGCCACCATTGGCCTTCTCGTAGACGGGGCGGAACACATCGGCGGCGGCCTGGATGTCGGCGATGGCGATCGTCTCGTACACCGTCATGTCATCGGCATCGCCCTTGCCGAGCATCTCCTTCAGAACGTCGTCGTAATCGTGGGTCGAGCCGATCGCTTTTTCGAAGATCGACGGGTTGGACGTCAGACCCTTGAGTCCAAAGTTATCGATAAGGTTCTTCAACTCGCCTGACGACATCAGCGTCCGGTGAAGGTCATCGAGCCAGGGGGACTGGCCATAGGCTTCGAGCTGTTGCAGCGGGTTCATGGCGGGCTCCTGCCTTGGTGGGAAATCGGCGTCGGCCTCGCCGGCCGACGCCAGCGATCACGCAGCGGCGTGCTTCATTCCGGCGGTGTTCTGCTTCTCGATCTGTTGCTTGGCGTGCTCGACGATCTTTTCCGGCGTAAAGCCGAACTTAGTCAGCAACGACTTCAGCGGCGCCGAGGCGCCGAAGGTGTGCATGCCGACCACGACGCCGAGGCGACCCGTGTAGCGCTCCCAGCCCATCGTGGCGGCCTGCTCGACGGCGACACGCGCGGCGATGTCGGGCGGCAGAACCTCGTCCTGGTAGGCCTGATCCTGCAGCTCGAACTGTTCCCAGCAAGGCATCGAGACGACACGCGCTGGAATGCCCTCTTTGGCCAAGGCCTCGTAGGCCTGGACGCAGAGCGACAGCTCCGATCCCGTGCCCATGAGGATGACTTCGGGCGCCTTTCCGTCCTTGGGATCGATCAGGACGTAGCCGCCCTTCTGCACGCCCGAGGCCGGCTTGAAGACGTTGCGGTCGAAGGTCGGCATGGGCTGGCGGGAGAGGATCAACGCCGCAGGATTGTGCTTGAGTCCCAGAGCGAACTTCCAAGCCTCCGCGGCCTCGTTGGCGTCGCCCGGCCGCAGCACGAAAAGCCCTGGGATGGCGCGCAGGCTTGGGACCTGCTCGACGGGCTGGTGGGTCGGTCCGTCCTCGCCGACGCCGATGGAATCGTGGGTGAAGATCCAGATCGAGTTGAGCTCCTGCAACGACGACAGGCGGATGGCGGGCCTGAGGTAGTCGGAGAAGATCAGGAAGGTCGAACCGTAGGGGCGCAGACCGGACAGGGCCATGCCGTTGCAGATGGCGCCCATGGCATGCTCGCGCACGCCGAAGTGGACGTTGCGGCCGCCGCGGCTCTCCGGCGTGAAGGTCCCGGCTTCCTTGGCGGTCTGATTGGTCTTGGTCGACTCGTCCAGGTCGGCCGAACCGCCGACCAGCCAGGGATAGTGCGGGGCGAGCGCGTTCTCGGCCTTCGAAGCCGACTCGCGGGTCGCCAAACCCTTCTCGTCCGCCGGGAAAGTAGGGATCGCATCCAGCGCCGCCTGCGGCACCTCCTTGCGGATGATGGCGTCGATCGCCCGGCCTTCCTCGGGATACTTCTCCTTATAGGCCGTGAAGAGGTCGGCCCATTGCGCGTGAAGCTCGCCGCCACGCTGGCCCATCGTCTCGGCGAAGCGCTCGTAGACGCCGTTCGGTACCAGGAACGTCGGCTCCTGCGGCCAGCCGTAGAAGTCCTTGGTCAGCTTCACTTCGTCGGCGCCGAGCGGCGAGCCGTGCGACTTGTTCGAATCCTGCTTGTTGGGCGACCCGTAACCGATATGGCTCTCGACCACGATCATCGTGGGACGGGACTTCTCCTCGAGGAAGGCCGCATAGGCAGCCGAGACCTGCTTCAGGTCGTTGGCGTCGCGTACGTGGAGCACGTTCCAGCCGTAAGCCAGGAACCGTGCGCCGACGTCCTCGCTGAACGCCCAACTGGCGGGGCCGTCCAGCGTCACGTTGTTGGAATCGTAGATCCAGCAGAGGTTGTCGAGCTTCCAATGCGCCGCCAGCGACGCCGCCTCGGAGCCGATGCCCTCCATCATCTCGCCATCCGAACACAGGGCGTAGATGTTATAGTCGAAGAGCTTGAATTCGGGCTTGTTGTAATGCGCGGCGAGCCATTTCTCGGCGAGCGCCATGCCGACGCTCATCGCGATCCCCTGACCGAGCGGGCCCGTGGTGGCTTCAACGCCCGTCGTCATGCCGTATTCGGGGTGGCCGGGCGTGTAGGAGCCGGCCTGGCGAAAGTTCTTCACGTCGTCCATCGAGACGGCGACTCGGTTCAGCTTCTTGCCGTCGTGATCCACCGCTTCGACCTTGGTCAGATGCAGCATCGAATACAGCAGCATCGAAGCATGGCCGGCCGACAGCACGAAGCGGTCGCGGTTCGGCCAGAGCGGGTTCTTGGGATCGTAGCGCAGACGCTCCGTCCAGAGATCGAAGGTCGGCGCCGCCATACCCATCGGGGCGCCCGGATGACCGGAATTCGCCTTTTGGATCGCGTCGATCGAGAGCGTGCGAATCGTATTGATGCACAGTTGATCGATGTCGCTCATGGCTTTCCCTCTCGCCGCGTCGGCGGGTCCCGCCGTCCCGACGCCCGTGCTAGCTGAAGCTTGGCTGGTCGTCCACGCGCGATAATCCGACGGGGTTTCATCCACGTATGGTTTCAGAACCCTTCCTCATGGGTTTTGGTTCAACCTCGGTCCGGCTTTCCCCGGCGGCTTGCACCCGCATCGACGGCGTCGCAAAGGTTGAGGCTCACGAACACGGACGACGAGGATCCCATGCTGGCGAGGCGATTTGCACTGGCGCTGGGCCTGTTCCTGGCCGTGGCGTTCTCGCAGGTGCCGGAGTTCGTCCAGCAATATCGCCAGCGGCTCGGCGGGGCGCTGGACGAACTCCGCCGCACCGTGGCGCAGTTCGACGAAGAGGCGCACGCCCAGGCCGTCAGCCGCGAGGCGGGGATTGCACGGTTGCGCTCCAACGCCGACCCGCTCGTTCAGGCGCGTGGGACCGATGTGGCCATCGCGGTCGATCGCGAGCAGCGACTCGAGACGCAGCAGCGCGACTTCGAGGAGGCCGGGCCGCTTGGGCGCTACTGGGTCTTCGTCGAGAGGCTCGACCCCGAACTCGCCGGCCGGACCTATGCGATCTTCCAGCCGGCCGTCCCTGTGACCTCTTCGGGTTTCGCCTTCGGCGCCCTCGGCCTCCTGCTCGGCTATGGCGGGATCCGCACCGTGGCGGCGCCTTTCCGCCGCCGGCGCAGGACGGTTGCACCGGCCTGACGCGCCGAATTGACCAGGGGAGACCGGCTGCCTATGTGACGCTCTGACCCTCCGCAGAGTTCGCCATGGCCGTCCGCCCCATCATCACGTTGCCCGACAACCTGCTCCGCCAGAAGTCCGAGCCGGTGTCGAAGGTCGACGGCGCTATCCGGACGGTGCTCGACGACATGATCGAGACCATGTACGACGCGCCCG
>JAYVMK010000157.1:0-3152 GCA_043758995.1 Lichenibacterium sp.
CTGCCGGGGTAAGCTCGAGCGGCACAGTTTGATGCGACATGCGATCCGGCCCTCCCTGGCCGAAGCGCCTACGCCGCTGGAGTCATTCGGGATTCATCGCCTACTGCACCAAGTTTGCGCCAGAGCCAAAATTCCACGCCTGTTCACAGCCGGCCGCATACAGGGCTAAATGGGCGCTGCCGGCCGACTATCCTATGGTGGCGCCTGCGTATGCGGCGAAGCGGTCGGAGTTGGCGAAGAGCATGGGACTGGGCGCGTTGCGCCGGAAAGGAGTGGCAGCGGCTCCGGCGCCTGAAGTTCAGCCTGAGCCTGTTGCCAGAAAGGCCGGTCGCCGAGGCACCAAGAAGGCCTGATGCTGCGTTTCGAGCGGCTATCGCGGCCGGGACCATCGCACGGTGCCCTGCCCCGCCGCTATTGCCAGCTCCACGAACGCCGGAGTGTCGTCGCAGCAATGACCCATGCGGTTGATCCCGCTGGAGCGTTCCGTCGTCGCAAAGCCATGGGCGATGTCCTGCAGCGCGATGGCCCGACAATCGAACCAAAAAGGCGGAAGGCCCCACTGACGGCTTTCGCCGTCGCCTCCAGGCTTGAGGAAGGCCGAGTTACGTACTGATCGACTGTGTCCTCTCATGTTATTGCGCCTGCCAAGTCCGACCCCATGCGGGAAAGGTCCGGCCACATCTTAAACCGTCAGCAAGTCGCCCCAGCGGGTCGTGTAGCGGGCCGAGAGATGCTCGGCTCGTAGCGTCCAGCCCCTTGCCCCTGTCGCGGTGTCATAGGCGACCGTGCCGCGGCCGTAGCGCCGGTTCAGCGCGTCCATCGAGGCCATCAGTGTCTTGCTGCGTGGATCGTCAGGGTGGAGGAACAGCGAGCCCTGGACCGCCCCGGCCTTGATCAGCGTCGGGAACATCACGCCGGCCTTCTTGTAAGCGAACCCGTCACGCCAGATGCAGTCGAGGCCGAACATAGCGGCCTTGGTCAGCCGACCCGTGTCGGCCGTCGCCACGGTCAGCTGCACCGGCCGGGTGCCGCCGTACTGAGGCTGGTCAGGCCGATGCCGGTTCGTATGGGCGAAGACGATCAGGCTCGCCGTCGCGAGACCCTGCCGGCGCATCTTCTCCGCCGCGCGCGCCGTGTGACTGGCAACGGCCTCCTCCAGTTCGCGCCGAAGCACCACGGGCCGGCCAAACGACCGCGTGGCCATGATGCTCTTCCGATCCGGGCTATGCCGCTCTAGGTCGAGGCAAGGCAGGCCGCGGAGTTCGTGAATCATGCGTTCGATGACGACGCTGGTGTGCCGCCGCACGGTCGGCGGATCCGCATCGCGCAGCTGCAGAGGCGTCGCAATGCCGATGGCAGTCAGCCGCTCGGCCATTCGGCTGGCAACGCCCCACAAGTCCGTCAGTGCGAGGCGGGCAAGCGCCTTGTCCTGCGCGGCGCGAGTCAGCAGGATGCAGACGCCGCCCGACGCCAAGTCTTTCTTCGCGGTCCGGTTCGCCACCTTGGCGAGCGTCTTCGTCGGAGCGATGCCGACGGACACGGGAATCCCGGTCCACTGCAGAACCGTGGCGCGGAGATGGCGCGCATGCGCCTCCAACCGGTGCTCGAAACCGCCGAAGCCGAGGAAGGCCTCGTCGATCGAGTAGACCTCCAACTCGGGGGTGAAATCGGAGAGGATGCGCATCACGCGCGCCGACAGGTCGCCGTAGAGCGTATAGTTCGACGAGCGTACTACAATCCCGCTGCCAGCGTGGCGGTCCTTTACCAAGTGCCACGGGTCGCCCATGACGATGCCGAGCGTCTTGGCCTCGTTCGAGCGGGCGATAACGCACCCGTCGTTGTTCGACAGGACCACGACCGGCACGCCACGTAGCTGCGGCTGGAACAGGCGCTCGCAGGATGCGTAGAAGTTGTTGCAGTCGACGAGTGCGATCGGGCGGGACATGCCGCCTCTCAGAACGTTCGGATGATGCCGGAGACCACGCCCCAGACCTCGAAGTCGGAAGCCTCGGTGATCGCGATGTTCGGGAAGTCAGGGTTTGCGGCTTCGAGCACGATCCCGCCGCCGGCTCTGAGCCGATAGGTCTTGATCGTGAATTCGCCCCCGACGAGGCCGAGCACGATGCATCCGCTGACGGCTGATCGTGCCCTGTCCACCACGGCGATGTCGCCGGGATAGAGACCCTTGTCGCGCATGCTCTCGCCCGAGATCCGCACCGCGAAAGTGGCCGCGGGATTCTTCACCAGGAGTTCGTTGAAGTCGAGCGGCCGGTCCATGTAGTCGTCCGCCGGGCTCGGAAACCCGCAGGATGCCGCGGTCGAGGCAAGCGGGACCGAGGCCGCCGTGTGGGCTGATACATCGAGAAAGGCGTTGATGTCGCCGGCGCGCAGGCTACCGTCCTTCATGCGCTTGGCGATGGCGACGAGAGGCAACGGCAGCCGCACTACCGCCGAGGGGTCGCCGGCAGGACGACCAGCACCTGGCCTTGCGCCGCCTCTCTTCCGCACTTCCGTCATGATCCGTCCCGCTTGATATCCGTAACGGTTATCAGTCTGAAAGGGACGGAACGCAAGTGGTCCGGGCGAGATCGCTATGTACCGCGCTCGGGGAGCCTTGCTATGCCGCCCGAGCACGGACCGTCGATCGTCAGCTTGGTATCGAGGCCCCCACAAGGTCGGCGATGACCACCACTGGGTCCTTGTTGCTGAAGTTGGGAACGTCGCCGAACACGGGGCCGCCTTCGGCCGCGACCGCCGCACGGAACTGGTCGGCCGTATCGAACTCGAGGGTGCAGATGATGCTGAAAGCGGGCTTGCCGCCAAATGGCGTGCCCACTGCCTTCAGCACTCGCCATGCTTTGATGCCGAAAGGCTTGAACTTCTCATCGACGAGCGGCAGGTGTTTCGCCAAATAGTATTCGAGATCGAACGTCGCGTCGTCGACGTTCTCGTAGAGCACCGTGATAGTCGCCGCCATTTGAACCTCCAGATTGATCTGGGGGTGAGTGCAAGTCGTATGCCCCTTGCGGGTCAGCGAACCGCGGCTTGCCCTTCGACACCGTGTCGGCGAGGCTTAGCGATCCGCCACTCGAGTGTTTCTTCCCATGCCGATTCGCCGGCACCACCGCTGGCTTTACCCGATCGACTGGCGC
>JAYVMK010000158.1:0-4817 GCA_043758995.1 Lichenibacterium sp.
CTTGCTGTCGCGTGCCTACCGGAGCATCGCCGACCAGGTGGAAGCCATCCGCCACCGCCTGCCGCGCAACGTCGGGCGCATGCGTGACGCCGTCCGCCAGCACCGCCGCATAATCGACCTTGCCATTACGGGGCGTCTGGCCGATGCCGAGACAGAGCTGTCATCGCACGTGAGGAACGTCGAAAGTCTCTCGATCACGGTCATCCAGTCTGAGGCGCCGCAATGATAACCGTCGCCGATCGGCCCCCGGCCTGGCTGCGGACCGAGGCAGAGCGGACACCATGATGGAGCGGGTCTACACTCCGGATGCGCCCACTCCGGCCGGGCATTACGAGCAGGCATGGACGCATGCCGGCCTGGTGTTCGTGTCCGGTCAGCTTCCCATCGACCCGGTGAAGAGAGAGCGATGCACCGGGACTGCCGCGGAGCAGGCGGCCCAGGCGCTCCATAACGTGGAAGCGATCCTGAAGGCAGCCGGCACCGGTCCAGATCGCGTGTTGAAGGTGACGGTCTACGCGTCCGATATCGCCGAGTGGGACGAGGTGGACGCCGCATGCAGCCGCTTCTTCGGTAGCCATCGACCCGCACGGTCGGTCGTACCGACCCACCGCCGCCATTACGGCTTCAAGGTTGAGATAGAGGCCACGGCAGCCCTCTAGGCTTCTACGAACACCCCGCCAGGCAAAAGCAAAGGCAAGCAATGGTCATCAATGGGCTCAAGGGCGAATACACCGACGTCAACGGCATCAAGATGTTCTACATGCATGGCGGCGGCAACGAGAGGAAGCCGCTCGTGCTCATGCACGGACTGTTCCAGACTGGCATGATGTGGCGCCGGGTCGCGCAGAGGCTAATGGAAGACCATTACCTGATCGTTCCAGACAATCGCGGCTACGGATTGTCGGAGAAGCCTGCCGCGATGGAGAAGATGACCAAACGCCTGCAGGCTCAGGACATCAACGAACTGCTCGGGCAGCTGGGCATCGAGAAATGCGTCATGCTCTCGCATGACCGTGGTGCCCGCATCGCGCGGAGCTTCGCGATGGATTATCCCGGGAAGCTGCTGGGCGTGTCCTTCATGGACATGCTTCCGACCGAATACATCTACCAGGAGATGACCAGCGCGCAGCTCGGCTCGCATCACTGGGACCAACTGTTCAAGCTGGCGTCCCCGATGGCCGAGGACCTGCTGGACGACAATGCCGAGAACACCACGATTTACGTCAACAACTTCTACAACAGGACACCCGGCTTCACCGACATCCTTAAACAGGACGGCGTGTACGACCACTACATGAACTGCATCCTAGCTCCCGGCGCTATGATGGCGATGCTGAACGACTATCGCGCAGCCTATCATATCGACGTCCCGCGCATCCGAGAGGCCCTCGACAGGGGCGAGCGCATCCCGGTTCCCGTCCAGCTGCTGTGGGGGTCCAAGGGCAATGCCTCCAAGTCCCCGATCATGGATATCTACAAGGCAAGATGCTCGAATACGGTCCAGGGCGCCGTAGTTCCCTCCGGCCACTACCTGGCGGAGGAGGAGCCGGAAATCACCCAGGACTTGCTCCTGCAGTTCTGCGACCAGTGCTTCGCGATGGAGTGACGCGCCATGAGCGCACTCTCTGCCCCTTTCCTGCGATGCTGGTCCTGCAACGAGAGTTATCCGCTGGACACGGCTATCTGGAAATGTCGGTGCGGCGGGGTGCTCGATGTGGCCGGGGCCGCCATCTTCCCGAAAGACCAGCTAGCCCACCGCCCGATGAGCTTCTGGCGGTACCGGGAGGGCCTAGCCCTGCCGGACAGTAGCCCGGGCGTTTCGTTGGGTGAAGTCATGACGCCGCTGCTCGATGCCCGGTTCCGCGGCTGGGATGTGTCCTTGAAACTGGAGTACGTCTTGCCCACGGGCTCCTACAAGGATCGCGGTGTCGCGGTCTGCCTGGACGTTCTTGCCAGGTCGGGCGTCAGCAGCGTTGCCGAAGATTCCTCCGGCAACGCGGGCGCATCGACTGCAGCCTACGCGGCGGTGGCCGGCATCCGCGCGGACATCTACATCCCTGAAGGCGCCTCCCCGGCAAAGGTCAACCAGATCCGCATCTATGGTGCCCGCTGTCACCTGGTCCCCGGCACGCGAACCGAGTCGGCCCGGGAAGCCCAGGCAGTGCGGGACGGCTGCCGGTATATCGGGCATAGCTGGAGCCCGCTGTTTGCTTGCGGCATCAAGTCGTTGGCCTACGAGATCGCGGAGCAGCGCAATTGGTGTGCTCCCGACTGGATTGTCACTCCAGCCGGCGGCGGCAGCCTGGTGATGGGCTTGATCGACGGGTTCGCTGACCTGCTCGCGGCCGGCTACATATCGAGGCTGCCTCGTATCCTGGCAGTCCAGTCCGCGGCCTGCGCGCCGATCCACCAGGCATGGCACCGGGGCGATGCCGAGATAGCGGGCGTGCCGGTCGCGCAAACCGTCGCCGAGGGGGTGGCGCTTCCCCACCCGCCGAGAGGTAACCAAGTATTGCATGCCCTACGCCGCAGCAACGGCACGATGCTGGCGGTGGACGATGACGAGCTACTGTCGAGTTGGCAGGACATGGCCCGGACCGGGATTTTTATGGAACCAACGTCGGCCGTTGCCGTCGCCGGGGCCTGGCTTGCGCGTAGTGAGATGAACATGATCGAGCCAGACGCGAGTGTCATCATCGTGGTCACAGGGCACGGCCTGAAGACCAAGCCGACGCTTTTGGGGTGATCGCAGCCTTTATACCACTGCGATTGATTCATCACGACACCCGCAACTTGGTGTGGCGACCTCCTGCCCTCAGGAATTTCCTCATTTATGACCAGATATTACTAAAGAACTTCTTATTTTTACCTACGCGAAGGCTGATCAGTTGGCAGAGATCGGCAAAATACCCGTAATTGCTCACCCCTTCGGCGCCACGATCACCCGGATCGCATGACCGGCACGCTCGCGAGCGCGTCGTGGAGCGCCTGCAGCGCGGTCCGGCCATGCAGGCGCCCGGTTGCGATCACGCCTGCCGCCGCGGCGTGGAGCTTGGCGCCCCATTCGGCGCGGAAGCGGTTGGTGACGTCGCGGAAGGTCGCCGATGGCCGCAGCGCCCGCTCGCGTGCGTCGTTCGTGCAAGGCGCGTCGCGGCGCGTGACGGAGCGGGACAGGTCGGCCCAATTGCGCCGCATGGCCTGGAACAGGCGGCGCGCCGGTTGCTGCTTCGGCTCGGGTCCCGGCGACAGCTCATCCAGTCGCCGGCCCTGGTCCGCGCCGAATCGTGCGGGCGGGCTGCCGGCCAGCGCCGGCCGCCGCCTGCCGATCGCCATGGCGCGCAGCGGCAGCCGTTTGCAACCCGGCGCGAACACCGCGTCACCGGCCTCGACGGACCATGCCGCATCGCGCAGCAGGTGCGCCAGGCACATCTGTCGCACCGCGCCGTGGCCCAATTGGCCGCCGCAGCGATCCGCGACCCATGCTTCGGGCCGCGCACCCTGCAGCGACGCGGCCACCACCGAGGCGGCCCGCGTGTCGGCGATCACATGGCAGGTCGCCGTCGAACCCAGCAGCGCCCATTGCCGCCACGTGCTGCCGCGGACCCGTGCCGAGGTCTCGTCCGAGCCCACGACAGGGCTGGCACGCATCGCTGCGGCGATTGTGGTGGCGGCGGCCAGCAGCGGGGCCTGGGCGCGGGCCGGGATGTCGGCGATGGCGCCCTCGCCGATCGAGGGGCCGAACACTTCGCCCATCAGTCGGGCGAGGCGCTCGAAGCTGGCCGCCTGGGCGATGCGCAGATGGATGATCGGCGCCGCGATGCCGGGGCCGGACGGCGAACGGGGCTCGAAGCCTTCGGGGGCTGGCGCCGAGACCGGCGTGCGGCAGCTTGGGCAGGCGCCGCGATGGCGGTTGGTGCGGGCGACGGCTGGGCGGATCGCCGGCAGATCGATGTGGTCGCAGGCATGGATGTCGCTCATGCCGGCCGGCCAGGCGCGTGGTCGCGACGCGGGCAGGCGGCGAGCGTCGCCTCGATGATCTTGCCCGGATGCTCGGCCAATGCGCGGGCTGCCCCGGGGCGGCCGGGGCGCGGCTTTTCCTTGCCCAGCGCCGGCAGGTTCGGCTTCTGGCCCTTCGAGGGCGGCAGGCTGGGATTGCAGGGCGCCTTGACCGGGTTCGCGAGCTTGGCTTCCAGCCCGGCGATGCGCACGGCCAAGGCGGCGACCTGCTGGGCCTGCGCCTCGACCTGCGCGCGCTGCGCCAGGGTGATGCCGATCAGGCCATCGCGGGCAAGGGAGAAAAGCGCTGCGCGGTCCACCCGATCTCCTGAGCCGACTCCACCGTGACCGTGCCAAGAGGGAGTTCGCGCAGCGAGGCGTGAGCAATTACGTTCTTCTTACCGTCGATCTAGCCTTACACTTGGCCGCAGCACGAACTGGGCTTGATTCTGTTAACTACAACTATATTCGCCAGCAGCGAGACGACTTTCGCTAGCCGCTTCATCAGACAGCTATAAGACGGATTCTCACGTGCCGATCGGGCAAGGTGCGGGGTTTCGGCCCCGGGTGAGACAACAGCGGATGACATCGCCATCAACCTGTGGCATCTGCGGCCTGATTGGGAGAGTTGCATGAAGACGTCGGATTTAATCGACCAAGTGGCGGACGCTGCCGGAATCGATAGGGGACAGGCGAAGAAGGCGGTTGACGCCATGTTCTCCGGCATCACCGCTGCCGCGAAGCAGGGTGCCGAGGTCAGCTTACCGGGCTTCGGCAAATTCAAGGTCAAGGACAGCCCGGCCCGCCAAGGCCGCAACCCG
>JAYVMK010000159.1:0-4835 GCA_043758995.1 Lichenibacterium sp.
TCGTGGCCCGAGCACCGCGCAGACGGCGCCCCGGCGGCCCATCTCGACGACGATCCGCTCGGATCCCATGTCGTCCGAGAGCGATAGGAACAGGAGGCGGGGCTGGCCTTGGGTCATCGGCGGGGCACCTGTCCGGAGATGAATCAGCCGCGAGAGGTGCGCGTCTGCAAGGCCGGTGCTTCGGCCCCCGAGACGCCGGATCTCTGAGGCGCCCGTTGCTCGGCGACCGCGATATGGCGGGCCAGCCGTTTCGCCGCGTAAGCGGCCCCACAGGCGAAGCGGAACATCGGGCCGAAGCTGTAGGCCGACGGCGTACCGACGAAATACAGGCCCGCCACGCTGGATTCGAAGTTCCGCGACAGCACCGGCGAGGAGTCGACCGTTTTGATCTCCGGCAGCAGCGCCTTATCCAGCAAACCGAGGCGCGCCACATCGACCTTATAGCCCGTGGCGGCCACGACGTGATCGACCGTGAGGGCTTGGCGCTCGACCCCGGGACGGTCGACCTGCACCGACACTCGGCCATCAGGATTGAGGTCGGCACCGACGACCTGGCTGTTCAGCCAATAGGGCACATGGCCCTCGATCGTGTCCCGCACGAACCGGGCCGGCGACGGGCCGAGGTAGCGCTTCACGATGCGGAGCCGCAGCCGTTCCGGCAGCGCATGGAAGAGCAGCGGCAACTTGCAGCAGAGCCACTTCTTCCAACCCGGGCCAAGCGGGGTCAGGGGTGACAGGAGCGCCTCGATCGGGCGACGCGGGCCACCTTCGTAAAAGCGGACCTCGGAGCGCCGGCTGACCAGGGTCGCCGAAGCTCCGGCCCGGCGCAGGGCCGCTGCGGCATCGAGCGCCGAAGCGCCCGCCCCGATCACGGCGACCGAACGTCCGGCGAAGCCGGAATAGTCGGCATGATGACTCGAATGGGTCAGGACGCTCGGGGGAAGGCCCGAGAACGCCTCCGGGACCTGCGCGAAGGCACCGATCCCGGTGGCGAGGATAACTCGGCCAACCGTCAGAGTTTGCCCATCGGAGAGTTCGACGCGGAACCCTCGGTGAACCCGCTTCACCCGTGAGACCTCGCGTTCGTCCCGCCCCGGGACGAAGCGGCGCGCGAATTCCTCGCCATAGGCCGCGAAGACCTCGACCGGCACCGGCCAGCCAAGGTCGGCATAGGAGATGCCCTGTTCGGCGCAGTAATGTTTCAGCGTGAATGTGGAACCCGGATCGGACAGGCTCGACGCAAAACCTTCGGACTTGAGGAACATGCCGTGCGGCATGGCCTCGCGCCACGTCCGCATCGAAGCGCCGAAAACCTGGGTCGGGATACCGGCTGCGGTGAGGTGAGCCGCAATGGACAGGCCGTAGGGGCCCGCACCGACGATGGCCACTGTCGAAAGCTTGCTCATACAACCTAGCGCTCCGCTTGTCTCCAGAGGAGGCGTTCGAGGGCGTCTCCGCAAGCCGAAGCGCAACTCAGGGTAAATGAACAGGGTTGCCGCGAGCTTGGCCTTGCAGCGGACCTGTGTCGGCGCACCCGACGCAGCTGCGCGCCAACGCCTATTCGGCCGGTTTCAGCCTCCGGCTCCAGCGAAGCGCCACCGCGGCGAGGTCGTCGGGCCCGAAAGGCTTGGTCAGCACGTCATCCATGCCGGCCGCCCGGCAAAGATCGATCTGCTCGGGAAAGACATTGGCGGTCAGGGCGACGATCGGAACCGTCCCGGCCGGTTCCGGCAGCGCCCGGATCCGCCGCGTCGCCTCAAGTCCGCCGAGCACAGGCATTTCCATATCCATCAGTACCAGCGCATAGGCGCGGCGCTCGACCGCCGCGACGGCCTCGACCCCGTCGATGACGATGTCGATCGACGCGCCGAGCGGCGCCAGCATCTGTGTCACCAGCTTCTGATTCAAAGGTGCATCTTCGGCCAGGAGGATGGCATGGCCCCGGAGCCGGTCGCGTCCGGGGGACCGGCGGCGGCGCGGCACAGTCGACGGCGGAGCGAGTGCGCGCGGCAGAGACAGGGCGACCAAGAACCGCGTTCCGACCCCAGGCGAGGACTCCACTTCGATCGTGCCGCCCATCGCCTCGACCAGCGTCTTCGAAATCGCCAGACCGAGGCCGCTGCCCCCGAATTGACGCGCCACGCTGCCGTTGGCCTGAACGAATCGATTGAACAGGCGGGGAAGGCCATCGCTGGCGATGCCCACGCCGCTGTCCTCGATCGCGAAGCTGAGCCTCACGGCGCCCGCTCGGCCCTGGTCGTCGCTCATCGACAGGCTTGCCGTCACGCTGCCGGTGGCGGTGAACTTCACCGCATTCGAGAGCAGGTTCAGCAGGACCTGCCGGATTCGGTCGGGATCGCCGAGCACCAGTTCCGTCGCGCTCTGCGGAAGCTCGCACGACAGACGTAGCCCTTTTCGCTCGGCGTCGGGGCGCACCATGGCGACGCAATCGTCGAGCAGGCGTGCAGCGGAGAAGGACCTCTCGTCGAGTTGCACGACACCGGACTCGAACTTCGAGGCGTCGAGCGCATCGCTGATGACGCTGAGCAGGCCCCGACCGGCCTCCTCGATCCGCTCGACGCTTCGGCGCGCACCGTCGCCGAAGGCCATATCGCGTTTCAGGAGCTGGGCGAAACCCATGATGCCGTTCAGTGGCGCGCGAAGTTCGTGGCTCATATCGACCAGCAGACGAGCGCGTGCCTCGGTGTCGGCCTTGGCGCGCTCCAACGCTTGGCCGTGATCGATCAGGTCGCGCGCGATGGCGGCCAACGCTTCAAGCCGCTGCGTGATTTCCGAGGAGAACGAGACGCGAGAATCGCCGTCGAGGACAAACAAGACACCGGTCACAGTTCCGTCGGCCGACAGCAGAGGCGCCGTCGCGAGGAATCGCGCATGCGGCGGACCCGTGATCAAAGGGTGGTCGCGAAGGTTTTCGTCGGACGCCGTGTCGAGGAGGAAGCGAAATTCGGGATCTGAAAACCGCGGCAGAAGCGGCCAGTCTGCAAGAGCGGCCGCGAGGCCGTGCGCCGCTCTGACCCGCATCCGCTCTCCGTCGAACGTGGCGAGACCGGCGGCAGATGTTCCGGCAATATCGGCCGCGAGGGCCGCCAAACGGACCAGACCCGCCTCGGGCGAAACAGGGACAAGGCCCGACAACGACGGACTGTCGCGCCGCGGGCTCTTCGCCGTCCTGGAACCATCGTTCATGTCGAGCTGCCTGCAACGCGGACACACGCCCTGGATCGTGATCTAGCGATTGCCTCACTCGTCGTGATCGGCACCCTGTGTTGAAATCCGAAACCTCGAACTTTAAGCACCGTCAAAAGGTCGCGGAGAGGTCCCGCCACCATGATCGTCGACCGCAGGTTAACTTTGGGTTTGGGCCCGCGCGCCGCTGAGCGGCCACCCAAGGAGGCTTGTGTTTGGCCGCAAGCGGCATGCGCGCAACATCCGCCCATGCAAGACTTACCAACCGACCGTGGGGCGAATCTGGCGGTCACGCGCCGTCCCCAAGGCCTCTTTCTGACCGAGTATGTTTGATGCGCGATGCAAGTCTCGACCGTTTGGTGATCGCCACCCACAATGCTGGCAAGCTCGCCGAATTCGGCGATCTGCTGAAACCTTACGGAATCCAGGTTCTATCGGCCGGCGGCCTGGGCCTGCCGGAGCCGGAAGAGACCGGAACGACCTTCACCGCCAATGCTCTTCTCAAGGCCGAGGCCGCAGTTCGCGGCTCCGGCCTGCCGTCCCTGGCCGACGATTCCGGCCTCTGTATCGACGCACTCGATGGTGCGCCCGGCATCTATTCGGCGCGCTGGGCCGGCCCCGATAAGGATTTCCCCGCCGCCATGGCGAGGATCGATGCCTTGCTGAACGAGCGAGGCGCCCGCGACGAGAACTCCCGCCGGGCGCGTTTCACGGCGGCGCTGGCTCTCGTCTGGCCAGACGGGCGGATCGAAGCGGTCGAGGACCACGTCGAGGGAACGATCGTCTATCCGCCGCGCGGGCCCGCCGGTTTCGGCTACGACCCGGCCTTCCGCCCCGATGGGCATGACCGCACCTTCGGCGAGATGTCGGCCGAAGAGAAGCACGGTCTGCCGGCGGACGGCGGGCGCGCTCTGTCGCACCGGGCCCGGGCCTTCCAAACCCTTGCGAAGCGCCTCTTCGCCCCGGACTGAGCGCCGCGTGACGCCGAGGTCCACGATGATGCGTGACCCGCAGGGTCGGGCCATGCCATAAGCACGAGATGAGCGCCCTCGGTACAGTCGACCCCGGATTTGGCATCTACGTCCATTGGCCGTTTTGCCTGTCGAAATGCCCCTATTGCGACTTCAACAGTCACGTCCGCCAGGCACCCGTGGACGAGGCTCGCTACCTCTCGGCCTTCCGCCAGGAGCTCGCGCATCGGGCGGCACTGACGCCGGGCCGCACGGTTCATTCGGTGTTCTTCGGCGGCGGCACGCCGTCCTTGATGAACCCCGCCACGGTGGGCAGCATTCTCGACGCCATCGCGAGCCATTGGACGATCGAGCCCGATGCCGAGATCACGCTCGAGGCGAATCCGACCAGTGTCGAGTCGACCCGGTTCCAAGGATACCGGGCAGCCGGGATCAATCGCGTCTCGCTGGGTGTGCAGGCCCTCAACGACCCTGACCTGAAAGCCCTGGGCCGCCTTCATACGGCCGAGGAGGCTCTGGCGGCGGTGAAGATCGCTGCGACGCATTTCGAGCGGTTCTCCTTCGACCTCATCTACGCCCGCCCGGACCAGACGGCCGCACAGTGGAAGGCGGAGTTGCACAGCGCCATCGACCACGCCGCCGAGCATCTGTCGCTCT
>JAYVMK010000160.1:0-5203 GCA_043758995.1 Lichenibacterium sp.
TGGCGCACCGCCGCGCAGGCGCTGGCCGCCACGCTGGGCGGGATCGTCGTCGTGAAGATGAACTGCGGCGCGTAGCTGCGCACGGCGTCGATCAGCGCCGCGTCGCCTGCGATATAGCCGCCCATCGCGCCAAAACCCTTGGCCAGCGTGCCCTCTATGACGTCCAATGCGCCCATCAGCCCCTCGCGCTCGGCGATCCCGCCGCCGCGCGGGCCATACAGGCCCACCGCATGGACCTCGTCGATATAGGTCATCGCGCCGTAGCGCTTCGCCAGCGCGGCGATCTCAGCGATGGGGGCGATGTCGCCGTCCATCGAATAGAGGCTCTCGAAGACGATGATCTTGGCCCGGTCCTGGCCGGCGGCGCGGAGCAGCTGTTCCAGATGCGCGGGGTCGTTGTGGTGGAAGACCTGCTTCTCGCAACCCGACCGCCGGATCCCCTCGATCATGGAATTGTGATTCGAAGAGTCCGAGAGGATCAAAGCGTCCGGCAACAGACTCGCGATCGTCGAAATCGCCGCGAGATTGGAAACCCAGCCCGAGGTGAAGGCCAGGGCCGCGGGCTTCCCATGCAGGTCGGCCAGTTCGGCCTCGAGACCCACGACGGGATGGCTCGTGCCGGAGATGTTGCGGGTCCCCCCTGCCCCGGCCCCATAACGGGTCGCGGCGTCCCGCATGGCACGGATCACGTCCGGATGCCGGCCCATCCCGAGATAATCGTTGGAGCACCACACCACGACATCCACCGCTTCGCCGTCGTGGTGCCACGTGGCACGCGGAAAGCGTTCGGCATCGCGTTCGAGATGGGCGAAGACCCGATAACGCCGCTCGTCCCGCAACCGCGCCAGCGCGTCGTCGAAGACTTTACGGTACTGCATCGCGATCCTCATGAAGCTCGAAGCGCCCGCCAGGGGCAGCGCCTGCGATCCCACCCGCGATCCAAACCGGACGGCGGCGGAACCCCACTGCAGACAGGCGACCGTCTGAGCGGATCCTCACCTAAGCCTCCCAGGGCGGATGCGAAATGCCCTCAAACGATGATGTGTCATGCGGAATTGACACGCAACCCCGCCCAAACGCGAAAATGCCGACCCCTCTCGGGACCGGCATTTTCGTTTCGACGATGACCGGCGGTCGAAACCGCCGAGTCAGGCGTCGGGTTCTTAGAACACCGGGCCACCGCCGAACGGCGCGCCGATGACTTTGAAGGGAACCTGAGCAATCGTGCCGACGGCGCGGATGGGCTCGCCGATGAACGTGATCGGGGAGACAGTCGGATCACCATTCTCGACGACGAAGATCGGGCCCGAGCGATCAACCGGAACGGCCATGCTCCAGCCTTCGTCGATCTCGGCCTGCTTGGCGCCGGTACCAACGTAACGGACGGAGGTCACGCCGCCCTTACGAGCGCCGGCGTTGGCCGGGAAGATCCCGCCGAGAACCTGGAAGGGAAGGCCGACGACCGTGGAGCCGACACCGAGAGCGCCCGTGATCGGGTTGGCGACGGGAGCGGCGACGACCGGAGCGGCAGCGGCCACGACCGGGGCGCCGGCGCGACGAACCGTCAGCGGACGGCGAGCCATGTGGGGCTTGGACTCACCGAGCGAGTTCGGCTGTGCGCCGTTCGGACCGTTGGTGAGGGTCGAGGACTGGGCCGAAGCAGGAACGCTGGCGGCCAGCATGAGGGCGAAGGAAGCGGCCACCGGGGCCAGCGCCGCCTTGGTGATGAACGACGTCATGTTACGATCTCTCCTGAATGTGGGTGCTAGTTCTCAGTGCTTCGCGCTTATCGTTCGCCTGCTTCCCGCCTCAGACGCCAGACGGTAGGCAGATATCTCGCTTGCTCCACAAAACGTGCGGCCAAGCTTTTGGTTGCACGCCTGGGTCGAGATGCCTGAAAATCGCCGTCTTTCATGTTTCCGAAGTTCGACACGACGTTACGCTGCGCTCGCTCGTTCACTCGAATCCAAAATCGCTGCAGGGCCGGACAGTCACGCGCCATCAGAAGCTGAAGCCCATTCCGAACGGCGATTGCATCCTTCGGTCACAAAGTATCAATGGTCAAGGCAGAGCTGCCGCCTTCCCGCCGTCTTTGACCTTGCTGGTGAATGAAGCGGAAAGTTGTGTCTTTTCGGTCGCTGTCGGACCGGCGCAAGCTGTTCAGATGACAACCGTGATGGTCTTGGCGGCGCGAGTTAGTCCGGTATAGAGCCAGCGTGCATTATGCTCGCGGAAGGCGAAGCTTTCGTCGAACAACACCACATCGTCCCATTGCGAGCCCTGGGCCTTGTGGACCGTCAGGGCGTAGCCGTAGTCGAACTGGTCGGAGTCGCGCTTCTGCGCGAACGGGATCTCCTCGTCGCGTCCTTCGAAGAAGGCCGGCAGCACGCCGACCCGGACGGGCTTGCGGCTCCCCCCCTCCTCCGGCTTGACGCTGAAGGAATATTTCGCGCCCCGGTCGGCATGAACGGCCGTCACGATCCAGGTTCCGCCGTTGAGCAGACCCTTCTTCTTGTCGTTGCGCAGGCAGACGAGCTTCTCGCCGATCTCGGGCTTATCGCCCGCATGGCCGAGCAGCGTCCGCATCCGGCCGTTGTAAGCCCGGCGCGTCTTGTTGATGCCGACCAGAACCTGGTCGGATTGCATGACGGTCGGCGCCTCGATCTCGGCGCGTCGGATGACCCGGCTCTCGCCATAGGCACCGAGCGCCAGCCGTCCCCCTTCGCGCACCGTCATCGACATGCGGATGATGGGGTTGTCGGCCGCCTGGCGGTGCACCTCGGTCAGCATTACGTCCGGCTCCGCGTCGGTGAAGAAGCCGCCGCCCTTCACCGGAGGAAGCTGCGCGGTATCGCCGAGCACCAGCACGGGCTTGCCGAAGGAGAGAAGGTCGCGGCCGAGCTCCTCGTCGACCATCGAACATTCGTCGATGATGATGAGGTCGGCGTCGTTGGCCGCGGCCTTCTTGTTCAGCACGAAGGAGGGCGTCTCCTCTTCCTCGTCGCCCTGAGTGCGGTAGATCATCGAATGGATGGTCGACGCGCCGCGACAGCCCTTCGACTTCAGCACCAAAGCGGCCTTGCCGGTGAAGGCCCCGAAGGCGACCTCACCGTCGGCGTCCTCGGCGATCTGCTTCGCCAGCGTCGTCTTGCCGGTCCCCGCGTAACCGAACAACCGGAAGACCTGAGGGGAGCCGTCCTTCAGCCAGGCCGAGACGGCTTTGAGAGCGGCATCCTGCTGCGGGGACCAAGCCATGGCGACGACGCTCAGTTCAACCCGCGCCGCGCCAGCAGCGTATCGACGCTGGGCAGGCGGCCGCGGAACGCCAGATAGGCCTCCTCCGGCGTGCGCCGATTGCCGGCGGCCAGCACGTTGACGCGCAGCCGCTCGGCGGTTTCGGGGTCGAAGACACCCTTCTCCTCGAAGGCTCCGAACCCGTCGGCGTCCAGCATCTCGGACCAGAGGTAGGAATAGTAGCCGGCCGAATAGCCATCGCCCGCGAAGACATGGGCGAAATGCGGCGTCCGGTGGCGCATCACGATGGCGTCGGGCATGCCGATGGCGTCGAGCGTGGCCTTCTCGACCAGGGTCGCATCGACCCCGCTCTTCGCCTCGTCGGCGGTCAGCGTATGGAACGCCATGTCGACGATGGCGGAGGCGCAATATTCCACCGTCTGGAAGCCCTGGCTGAAGTTGCGCGCCGCCGTCAGACGCTCGAGCAGCGCATCCGGGATGGGCTCCCCCGTCTCGTGGTGCAGGGCGAAGCGCTTCATCACCTCGGGCCGCATCAGCCAATGCTCGTAGAGCTGGGACGGGAACTCGACGAAATCGCGCGACACGCCCGTGCCGGCGATCGACGGATAGGTCACGTCGGACAGCATCGCATGGAGCGCGTGGCCGAATTCGTGGAACAGCGTGCGGGCGTCATCCACCGACAGCAGCGTCGGCTCCCCATTACCGCCCTTGGCGAAGTTCATGACATTGACCACCACGGGCCGCTGCTCGCCGCCGTCCATGGCATGCTGGCCCCTGAAGGTGCTGTTCCAGGCGCCGGAGCGTTTCGATGGCCGGGCGAAGTAATCGGCATAGAACAGAGCGAGGTGGCGTCCGTCGCGATCCCGGACGTCATAGGCCTTCACGTCGGCGTGGTAGACCGGAATGTCGTCGCGCGGGCTGAACGTCAGACCGAAGAGCTTGTTGGCGGTATCGAAAGCCGCCGCCGCAATATTGTCGAGCGCCAGATAGGTCTTGATCTCGCTCTCGTCGAGGTCGTAGTCGCGGCGCCGCACCTTCTCGGCATAATGGCGCCAGTCGTGTGGCGCCAGCGTGAAATTGTGCCCCTCTTCCCGCACCACCTCGGACAGCAGGATCTCGTCCTTGGCCGCCTTGGCGCGGGCCCGATCCCAGACCTGATCGAGCAGGCCGCGCACGGCTTCGGGCGTCTTGGCCATCGTGTCGTCGAGCTTGAGATGGGCGTAGGTGGCGAAACCCAGAAGCGCCGCCCGCTCGGCCCTCAGCCGGGCCATTTCGGCGATGATCGGGCGGTTGTCATGCTCGCCCTCGTGCTCGCCGCGTGTCGCGAAGGCCCGGAAGGCCGTCTCGCGCAGGTCGCGCCGGGACGAGAAACGCAGGAACGGTTCGATCAGCGAGCGGCCGAGCGTGACGGCGTGTTTCCCCGGCAGGCCGCGCTCTGCGGCCGCCTGGGCGGCGCTGTCGACGAGGCTCGGCGGCAGACCGGCAAGATCGTCTTCGCCGTCCAGGACGAGCAGGAACTCCTTCTCGTCGTGGAGGACGTTCTGGCCGAAGCTCGTGCCGAGCCCCGCCAGTCGCTCGGCGATCTCGCCGAGGCGCTTCCGCTCGGCCTCGCCGAGTTTCGCCCCGCCGCGCACGAAGCTCGCATGAGTGAGGTCGAGCACCCGGGCCTGCTCGGGCGTGAGGTCGAGCCGATCCCGCTTCGCCATCACGGCATCCACCCGGGCGAAGAGTTTCGGGTCGAGCCCGATCTTCTGCCAGTGACGCGCCAGGATCGGCGACATGTTCCGCTCGATCTCCTGCAGGCTGTCGTTGGTGTCGGCGCCGGCGAGGTTCCAGAACACGCCGCCGACCCGGCGCAGGCTGCGGCCGGCCCGCTCCAAGGCCGCCACGACATTGTCGAAGGTCGGCTCCGCCGTCTCATCGGCGATGGCGTCGATCTCGGCCTGAT
>JAYVMK010000161.1:0-11436 GCA_043758995.1 Lichenibacterium sp.
CCGTCGCGGCGACGAGGACGAGAGAGAGGATCAAGCGCATCCGAGGGTCGTAGCCCGCCTGGACCGGGGAGGGCAAGCCGAAGGCAGGACGTCTCAGGACGGCTGGCGACTCTGTCAGGGCTGACGGGAGCCGTCGATGAAGCGCCGGATCCAGCCCGCGACCCGCGGCGCGTCGCTCGGGGCGTCGAAACTGACGAGCATGCGGTCGGCCTCGGCCGGATCGGCCAGCCAGCCGCGCCGCAACGCGACCAGGGCCTCTGCCATGCCGCGCTCGAACTCGGGATGGAACTGGAACGACACCGCCGTTCCGCCGGCATAGACCAGCGCCGCGTAGGGCGTGAAAGCGCTCGAGGCCAGCACCGTCGCGCCCGTGGGCGGAGTCACCACCTGATCCTGATGCGAGGCCGCGACGGCGATCGTCGACGCCTCGTCCATCCAGGGCTCGGCGGCGCTGACCGCATAGCGATGCAACCCCAGACCCCAACCCTTGTGGCTCTTTTCCACCCGGCCGCCGAGCGCCTCCGCCATGACCTGATGGCCAAAGCACAGCCCGACCATCCTGGCACGCCCCTCGACGGCGCGGATGAAGGCTTTCAGGGTCTCGATCCAGGGCAGTTCGTCATAGACGCCGGCCGAGGAGCCGGTGATGACATAGGCCTGATGGTCGTCGGGGTTGACCGGGATTTCTCCGGCATGCACCGCATAGGTGCGGTAGTCATAGCCGTCGCCCAGCATGCGCCGCACCATCGCGTCGTAGCGGCCGTAGCGCGTTGCGAGATCGGTCGGCGGGACGCCGGTTTCTAGAATGCCGATACTGGTCACATCTGCCTCGGACCCGGCGCCGCCGGGATCGGCCGGGGTTCCGCTACGCCCCGAAGATCACCCGCTCGGTATAGCTGAGATCGCCGATGCGGGGAGGGTTCGGTCCCCGGTAGAATTTAGCCGTTCGCGGGAGACGGCGAAGCACCGCCCCACCTTTGGGGAGAGGCGTGGCGGTCTCGAGCAGGAGGCCGATCATGCCGCGCCGAAGCAACCATCGGCCGATCGCTCCGGCGCAGAGCGTCAAGTCCGCGATGTCACGACAGTAGATGAGCTGCATGAGCGGCAGCGGCAGGCGACCCGAGCGCGCCCGGACCGGCAGGAGCACGAAGGGCCGAGGCCCGTCCCGGGTCTCGACGACGAGGCTCGTACAGCCGTAGCGGCGATGATCGTCGAGCAGCGCGGCGTCCCGCAGATCGCGCCAGGCCTCCGGGTCGGAGACCACCCGGGCCGACGGCAACCCGGGGCTCAGCGCCGTCGCCACGACCACCTGACCTTCAGAATAGGGTCTAAAGCCCTGGGCCGTGATGGTCGGCCAAGTGTGGGGCGCCGGGGAGATGTTGGTGAAGGTGACGTCGGGTCGCTTCAGCATCGACGCGACGAGAAGCGGCGCCTGAACGCGATAGGCCGGATCGACAGCCCAGCTCGACAGGTTGCAGCGGACGGCGTCGTCGCCTTCGGCCCTGCCGCACAGCATCAGGGCGACACCGACCGGACCGGGACCGCTTTCGAGCATGAAGCCGAAGCGGGGACAGCCTTCGATGGCAGGCCGCTCCTTCATGAGGCCAAGACCCCGCTCCCAGTATCGTCGCGACCGCGCCGGAAAGCCTCTCACCAGCAGATCCGTCACACCGGCGAGGTCGGACTCCTCGATCGGTCTGCGGCGCACCCTGGGTTGCGTGTCATTCACCATGGAAACCCGATCACGTTGTCACGGCAGTAGCGCATGATAGCGTCTGTAACAGTCATACCGAGGGTCATTTACCGATGGACATAAGGTCAGTCATCATTGCGGCGATAGAGGCCGTGGCATCCGAACAGAGCAAGCCCTTGAAGCCTCTGGACGACGATCTCGTCTTGCTCGAGTCGGGGCTCGACTCGCTCTGCTTCGCCATTCTGGTGACCCGGCTCGAGGACGAAGTCGGCTTCGATCCCTTCACATTGTCGGACGACGTCTATTTCCCCGTCACGCTCGGCGACTTCATCCGGTTCTACGACGATGCAGCCAGAACCCAAGCCGCTCCGACGCTGGCTGCTTGAAGCCGGGTCTCGTCCGGAGCGCTATCTTCACGCTCCAGGCCTGAGCCTGCGCCTCGACGAGCTGCGCGACACGACGCGATTGGCGGCGCTGCGCGGCGCGCTCGCGGGTCGCTCCGTTCTCATCAGAACCGAGACACAGCTCGCTGCGGCCCTGGCGCTGGTAGAACTCGACGGTCTGGCGCGCCGCGTCGTCCTGGCGCCGCCCGACCTCAAGACCTCGGATCTGCCCGCCATCATGGCCGGCGCCGAGATCGATGCCGTGCTGGCCGATGGCGATCATCCTTGCTTCGACGGCGACATCCTCCTCGCGGTGCCGGGGCCAGCCGCGCCGCTGCGGGTCGGGGGAGAGGTACGGGACACCGAATGGGTGCTGCTCACCTCCGGCACGACCGGCACACCGAAAATGGTGGTGCATAGCCGCGCCGGCCTCGTGGGCGCCATCGATCCCGCGGCCTCGCCCCCCGTGTGGGGGACCTTCTACGACATCCGGCGCTATGGCGGTCTGCAGATCCTGCTGCGCGCGCTGCTCGGCGGCGGCTCCCTCGTCCTGTCTCAAGCCGGCGAAGCGCCCGCGGACCATCTGGCCCGGCTCGCCGCGGCCGGCGTCACCCACCTGTCCGGAACGCCGTCCCATTGGCGTCGCGTGCTGATGCTGCCCGAGGCTTCGCTGATCTCACCCCGTGTGGTCCGCCTCTCGGGCGAGATCGCCGACCAGGCGGTGCTCGATTCCTTGAAACGCGCCTATCCCGAAGCCGCGATCGGCCACGCCTATGCGTCGACCGAAGCCGGCGTCGGCTTCGAGGTGACGGACGGGCTCGAAGGCTTTCCCGCCTGCTTCCTCGACCGGGACCGTGGCGTCGAGATGAAGGTCGAGGAAGGTTCGCTGCGCATCCGCTCGACCCGGACCGCCAGCCGCTACGTCGGCGACGGCGCGGCGCCGCTGACCGATACCGACGGGTTCGTCGATACGGACGACCTCGTCGAGCGCCGCGGCGACCGCCTGTATTTCGTCGGCCGGCGCAGCGGCATCATCAATGTCGGCGGCCTCAAGGTGCACCCCGAGGAGGTCGAGGGCGTGATCAACCGCCACGCCGGCGTGCGCATGTCGCTCGTCAAGGCCCGCGCCAATCCCATCACGGGTGCGATCGTGGTCGCCGACGTGGTGCCCGAGGAACCGTTTCCGGCCGAGTCGGCGGCGACGAGCCAGGCCGCCCTCAAAGCCGAGATCCTGGATCTTTGCCGCGCCACTCTGCCTCCTCACAAAGTGCCGGTGCTGGTGCGCTTCGCCGAGAGCCTCGCCGTCACCCCCGCCGGAAAGCTCGCGCGCCATCATGCGTAACGTCATCGTCACGGGCGGCAGCCGCGGCCTCGGCCTCGGTATCGCCATGGATCTCGCCGCCAGCGGCTATCGCGTCTTCGCGGTGGCGCGCCGGCCCAGCGACGGGCTCACGGCCGCATCCGAGGCAGCGAGCCAGACCGGCACGGGCGAGATCCAGTTCGTGCCCTTCGACCTCGGCGCCGTCGATGCCATACCGGGCCTCGTCCAGGAGTTGCGGCGCCGCAACGGACCGCTCTACGGCCTCGTCAACAATGCCGGCATCGGCACCGAGGGCATGCTGGCCACGATGCACAATGCCCAGATCGAGGCCCTCATCCGGCTCAACACGCTGTCGCCGATCGTGCTGAGTAAATATGCCGTACGCGGCATGATGGCCGAGGGCTGCGGCCGGGTGATCAATATGGCGTCGATCATCGGGACGACGGGCTACAACGGCCTGTCGGTCTATGGTGCCACCAAGGCGTCGCTCGTCGGCTTCACCAAGTCGCTGGCGCGCGAGGTCGGCCGCGTCGGCATCACGGTCAATGCCGTCGCGCCGGGCTTCATCGAGACCGAGATGACGGGCGGCCTCGGCGAGGCGCAGCGCGAGCAGATCGCCAAACGCAGCGCGCTGAAGCGGCTCGCCGGGGTCGAGGACGTCGCCAAGGCCGTGGGCTTCCTGATGAGCGACGCGGCCCGCAACATCACCGGAACCGTAATGACGGTGGATGCCGGCAACACCGCGTAGCGCCGGCCGCCTCGCAAGGTTAGGCTCCGGCGGTTGCCGACCGGAGATGTCGTGGCCGTGATGGTTCTGTGTTTCGCCGCCATGACGCTGGCGCTGGCGGCCCTCCTGATCGGGCCGAGATGGCTGGGGCTGATCAGCTTTGCGCTGGGCCTCGGCCTGTCGGCTTCGCTGTTCCTGTGGGAGATCCACAGCGCCGAGACCGGTTTCAGCATGCCCTGGCTGCAGGGATGACGCCCGCCCGGCCCGCCTCCGGGCGTTTGTCGCGAATCGGCGACTTGGGGCTCCTCGCCCTGCTGCTGGTGATCGCCGGCGTGCTCACGGCCGCCATTGTCCTGCAATATGGCTATGGCGAAGTCCCCTGCCCGCTCTGCCTCCTGCAGCGCGTGGCCATGTTCGGAGTCTGCTTCGGCGTGATGCGGTACTTCCGACAGGGCGACCGGACGCGGAGCATCGGCCTCGGTCTCGTAGCGGCCCTGGCGCTGCTCGTCATTGCCGGCCGGCAGGTGCTCATCGATATCTGCCCCCTGCCCGGCCGCTCCTATGTCGGCAGCGCCGTCTTCGGCCTGCACATGCCGGTCTGGTCTGTGGTGGTGGCCCTGGCGACGATCGCCGCCTTCACGCTCCACCTCGTCGTCGTCGGCGACAGCGGGTCGCCCGGAACCAGGCCGGGACCGAGGGTCGCCGGCATCGCTGGCGGAGCCAGCCTCTACGTCGTGGCGCTCTGCGCCGTGAACCTCGTTTCGGCCCTCCTCCAATGCGGCTTCGGCGAGTGCCATAGGACGGGCTACAGCCTGCTCTGAGCAATGGCCTTCCGGATCGTCGGTGACGCCGGCAAAGCCAGTCTCGCTCCGGCTTGCGGCCGTTGCGGCTCGCCCTTATGGTGCCGCCGAGCGTCGTCGCGGCAGGCTGCCGTCGTGACCTTTGGGGCGTAGCCAAGTGGTAAGGCAGCGGATTTTGATTCCGCCATTCGGAGGTTCGAGCCCTCCCGCCCCAGCCAGCAGACAGACATCTCTCATCCGGTGCGGAGGACGTCGGCAAGAGTTCGTGCAACGGCCCTCGTCGGTAGAAGGGGCTGCATGCAGCGGGCTACCGGCCGCAGCACGGGCTCGCGGGACCGAAGACTCACCGGCGACCTCGCCCAGACGCTTGACCGTCCTCCATACTGCCTGCGACACGCCGCACAGCTTCTACCCTCCGACGTTCTTGACGCGGTCAGGAAAAGGCCGGTCCTGAACGCGGGAGCCATGCCGTGTCAGGCTGGAAAACGCGATTCGACGCGATTTCTGATTTGAGTATCGTGGCTGGCGGTCATCAAGCGCCGCCACATTCCGATTGCGCGTCGCGATAGCCACGCTTAATGCGTGACGGCCGTCGTCCGTATCGGCTTCGACATCGAGACTGGGCCGAGGTCATACGATCTTCGCGGTGCTGATCCCATGATGGGAGGCCCGGGCGGGATCGTTATCGACCGATCGGAGTGGGTCGGGTCCGTCGCTCGCAGCGGCGGACCGTCATCTTCCGGAGGCGGCGCTCGCGGTCATGACGATACAGTAGGAACCTCGTGATTGATCGATAAGCAGATTGAGACTGGGCGAGACGTCGGCCCGGGTCGTGAGGCGCTCGAGCGAACCAATCGCGATCTGACCCGAAAGGTCGCGGAACTCGAGGCGGCCCTTTCCCGTCGAAGCGCATCTCCGGTCCGCGGCGCCTTTGGCAAGCTGCGTGTCCTGCAGCGCGTACACGCTCGCCTTACGGGCCTGACTTTGGGGAAGCGGTACCCGTCGTTCGATCCGCAATTCTATGCAGCCGTGTACCCCGAACTGCTCGATAGCGGGATGGGGCTGTTGGTCCACTACGCCCGGTTCGGACGGCACGAAGGCCGGGTAGCGGCTTTCGCAGTCGAAGATTATCTGCGGGACGGTGGCCGCGCCTTCGATCCCGGCAAGAAGACCGTGCTGGTCGTGTGCCACGAAGCCTCGCGCACCGGGGCTCCCATCCTCGGCTGGAACCTCGTCCGCGCCCTCGGAGACGACCACAATGTCGTGGCCGTCCTGCTCCAGGGCGGCGAACTTGTGGACGCGTTCGCGGCCGACGCGACCGCGATCGCCGGCCCCTTCAAGATGCAAACCGTGAGGCCGGTGCTCCTGCAACATCTCGTGGCCGCCTTGGACCGGCGTTACGGGATCGACTTCGCCGTCGTCAACAGCATCGAATGCCATCCGATCCTCCCGGGACTGGCAGCGTGCTTCATTCCGACCGTGTCGCTCGTCCACGAGTTTCCGGCTAATGTCCATCCGCCGGGTAGCATGAGCGGTGGCCTGCTGATGTCGACACAGGTGGTGTTCGATGCAGAGGTCCAGAGGCAGGCGGCGCTGGACGATTGGCCGGGCACAACGCCACAGAACCAGCACGTCTTCCATCAGGGCGCGTCCGAAGTGCCGCGCAGGCCACTCGGCCACGGCGAAGCCGGCGAGGAGCCGACCCCGGCACGAGACCAACTGTATCGGCGCGTTCGAGGGAGCGGGGACCGACCGGTTGTTCTCGGCCTTGGCACGATCTCCATGCGCAAGGGCGTCGATCTTTTCGTCTCCTGTGCCCAGGCGGTCGCGGCAAAACTCGGGCCAGACGGGGTCCGCTTCGTCTGGATCGGCAACCAGCCCAAGCCTCACCCCGAGGGGAACTATTGCGATTGGGTGGCCGAGCAGGTCAAGCGTGCGGGACTGGAGCGGACGCTGATCTTCATCGATCCGGTCGATGACCTGACTGGTGCTTACGCGGCGGCGGACTTGGTTCTCTCGCCATCACGTCTCGACCCTTTCCCGAACGTGGCCATGGACGCGGCGCTCGCCGGCTTGCCGGTGATCTGTTTCGAGCGCGCCAACGGCTTTGCCGAATTTCTCGCGACGGACAGTCTGACCCGTTCCCTGGCGGTGCCTTACCTCGACGTCGCGGCCGCCAGCGCAGAGATCCTGCGCTTGCTCGGGGACGAGGCTGCGCGCCAGGCTGTGGGCCGCGCCTTGCAGGCCAAGGCCACGACGGATTTCGCGATGGAGCGTTACGTCGAGCGACTGAGACCCGTGATCGCCGATGCCAAGGCGGTCGTCGCGCAAGAAAGGGGGGATGTCGACTATCTCGATCGGGATGACACGTTCTCGTCCTTCCTCTGGCTCAACCCGCATGAAACGACGTCGCGGCAGGACGCCATCCGGTTTCACGTGCGCAAGGCCGCCTCGGGGCAGGAAGCCAACCAATATTGCCGCCGTCCCGCCCTGGGCTTCGTGCCGCAAACCTACGCGGAGCACCATCCGACGCTCGCGGCTCTCCCCTTCGAGAACCCGCTGGCCCACTGGGTGCGGGCCGGCAAGCCGTCCGGTCCGTGGTCACATCCGGTGGTCGTCGTGGACCAGGCAACGCAGAGATTGCCGCTCGGCAGCTTGCGGACGGCGCTCCACCTTCACCTTCACTATCCGGAATTGTCGGACGGGATACTCGATGCGCTCGCCGCCAACGCCGCGGTCTGCGACCTCTTCATCAGCACGACCTCCGAAGACAAGGCCAGGGACCTCGCCCGGCGCTTCGAGGCCTATCGACGAGGACCGGTCGTGGTTCGGGTCTGCCCAAACCGTGGTCGCGACATCGGTCCCATGCTGACCTCCTTCTCCGACGTTCTGCAAAGCTACGACGTCGTCGGCCATTTCCATGGCAAGCGGAGCCTGGCGCTGACCTCGGTAGGGCTCAGCACCCAACTCGGCGTCCAGTGGCACGAGTTCCTCCTGCAACACCTGCTCGGCGCGAAGTTTCCGATGGTGGACATCATCCTGGGGCGGTTCGCAGCGGATCCGGGCCTCGGCCTGATGTTCCCCGAAGACCCGAATTTGACGGGCTGGAGCCTCGACCGGGAGATCGGGGTCGACCTGGCGAACCGCATGGACCCTGCGATGGTGGTGCCGCGCTTCATCGACTTTCCGATCGGCACGATGTTCTGGTCCCGGCCCGAGGCCTTGAAGCCCCTGTTCGACTTGAAGCTTCGATGGGACGACTACCCCGAGGAGCCGGTGCCGATCGACGGCACCATGCTCCATGCGCTCGAGCGGATGCTTCCGGTGGTCTGCCGGCATACCGGCTTCCATTACGAGACGACGCACGTCCCGGGAGTAAGCCGCTGACCCAGCAGAGAGCCGCGGAACCGCCGCATAGCGCCTTTCTGGGAAGGTGGCTTCCGGCTTAGCCCTGATCCGGCTGGCAAAGAATCCCGAGTGACTCTAAAGCGTCGGCCTTCCGTCAACGGAGGGAACAGGTCAGCCGAACTGTGCGGCCGAAGCTTGTCCGCCGGGATTTGTCGCTGACCGTCGATAGATCGGCACGGCCAAGATCATGATCCATACTCGCGGGGCCGCTGCCTGCAACTGTCCGAAATTCGGGGTGGGCCCCTCCTGATCCTGCAGCCACGACGAGCGGAGCCTGAGCGACCTCCCGGCCCTGGTCGACGGGGCAGGATCTGTTTGGGTGCACGACACTTCGGATGGTGGAACACTGCGCGCGAGCGTCAGGTCTAAAAAGAGCGCTTCGTCTCGATCCTCATCCAGGCGCACGGTCGGCGCATGACTTGCGAGCGGTGGGCTCAGAGGAACTGGCCTGGGGCTCGGGGCCTGCCTGAGAAAGGATCCCGGCCCAGCAGGCCGTCGACCTGCTCGAGATCGTGGAACACCGTTACGATGCCGGATCAGTGCCGATCACCCACAAGGCACCGATCAATCGTTGGTACGGGATGATCATGCAGGACGGCCCTGGCGTATGGCGTGCTCGCCCGCCTCTTCCAAGGCGCCTTGCGGCTCAAACCGTCGGGCGACAGCCTGCTGCAGCCGCGCCGTAGCCGACTGGCGCACTCGACTTCTGTCGCTCCCAGGAGGCTCCCGGCGCCGACCAACTGTCGTACCCTGCTGTTTCCGGATGCAAATCGGAATCTATGTCCGGCATCATCGGTTTCGGAACGGCGAAGACCGGGCCTTGATCTGCGGCAATGGGACCCGCCACAACGGTTTTACCCCAGACACGGACCTCTACCTACGACGTGCGAGGAAGTCTCATTGCCAATGTGAGGCAAGTCGCGACAGCCTGACCCGGCAAGGGTCTCTTCAACACGGACGCGCGCTGTTTGAACCGCCGAAGTCGCTTCAGACGCCACGTCCTCAGTCGCATCGCGGCACGGGCTGCCAGCAATCCTCCTGGCCGGCCACACCCGGTTCCGGGCCGCCTGGACGTCGAATATCTCCAGTCGAAAAGCCTCCGACGACCTTGGTATCCAGATCCTGCTGCTACGGCGGACACATGGCCGTCACTTGACTGTCAGCCGGCGACGGTTCGTCGGTCCTGGAACCGCTGATCCCCTCTACAGGTTGCAAGTCGACGTCTTGCTGGGATGGAGTTCGAGCGTCTCGCATGAACTCCACAGCCCTGTCGATGCCCCAAAGAGCGACCTCGTCGGGTGCCAATGCAAAAACCTCGCGAGCATCCGCCACCCAAGCCAGACCGTTCGTTGCGGCTTCGCGGGCAAGCTCCTGGCTTAAACGGATTTGAGCAACACGGCGGTCATCGCAGCCGACCGCTTTCGCAAGCAAGCGTCTCTGATTCGTCCAGGCTTTGCAGGCCTCTATCGCCGCGGCGCGAGCGTGTTCCACCTGGATCTTGACGTCGACGAGCCGCTTTTGCCAGCGATGTGTCTCTCCACGCAGGTACGCCGAAATGCCCTCTGGACGGGGTCCGAGAGCGGCCAGATCGGCGCGCGTCTGTCGCCGGGCGAGGGAGGCGTTCAATACGGCTTTGCGAGCCTGAACGGTTTGGGACCGCAGGCGCGTGGTATGTCGATTAGGAGCCGCGAGAGCGGCGTCTAGCCGTTCGAGGATGGCGAAGTGCTCGCCCTCACGAGCGTCGAGGCGGGAGAGCAATTCCGCGAAGCCTCGTCGAGGGTCATCGCTCCGATCGTCAGACGGTCGAGCGTCGGCGTATCGGCGCTCGTCGGTGACACACTCCCGGATGTTTGCAGGGAGGGACCCAGAGGCCAGTGCATGGCCGCGACCCGGATGAGGTCCTGGCTCTCGGGTGCCGGAGGCCCTTCGTGGTCGCTGTGCCTCTGCGGGTTCTCGCCGATCCTGCTCTGAGGCTGAACGTCCGGATGGCAGCGCTGAGGATTGACGCTCCGCTCTGGATGAAGGGCTCATACGAGCGTCTACGGCATCTCGGGGAAGGCGAGCGAGCCGATCAAGCGCACCCACAATGGCGCTATCATGCGTCACCAACCACACTCCGGCCTTGCGCCCGGGCTCAACGGCCAGTCCCGATGCCGAAAGCGCGGCGCGAAGTGCTGCAGCGCTGTCCGACGACGCCCATGCCGCCTCTACGGCTTCGCGAGCCTCTTGGGGTTTCATGGATCCTTGTCGTTCGGAGCGGGCGCGGGCACGGCTCGACGTCGTGGATCGCGGCAGTTCGGCCGGGACCGCGGCTTCGACGGCCTCCGCGACATCCGCACGGCCCATCGCCCTGAGCCGCGCAGCCACCGACTGGCTTCGCCGAGACGGGGTCAGTGCCTCGCCGAGATCATACTCGACGCTTCGAGCTACGGCTTCGAGCCGGACATGGGACTGACGCATGTTCAGCGCGCGAAAGGACGGCCCGACGTGACCCAGGACGAGGTGAAAGTGGTGGTCAGCCCCGTTCCCGATCCGCGCCTTCCCGCTATGCTCACTCAGAACGCGGGCGTGTTCCATAGCGTCGAGGGCAAGGCAGATCCTATGAACGACGTCGTCCCGCTGACTTGCCGTGAGGCGGGTTCGCGGGTTGATGGTGATGTGGTGGAACGCCACCTCGGCCCGGCTGACGTCCCGCAGCTCTTCCATACCTTTGAGCGCGCGCCTGATGTCGGCCGCAGGGCTCCAATCGATCCATACGACCCGGGAGCGCTGCCCGCCTGTGCTGAGCAGATGATTGATCAGGGCGGCCGTGGCGCGGCGCGTGCGGCCGTGCCGAGCGTTTGTCAGGATCATGCGACGACCTCTCGAAGAGCGGCCGTCTCAGCCAAGAGGTCGGCGAGATCCTCACCCCGCTGCCACCTTCCCTCACCCCCAACCACCTTCCTTCAACCCCCAGTCACCTTACCTCACCCCGCTGCCACGTTCCCTCACCCCCAACCACCTTACCTCAACCCTCAGTCACCTTCCCTCACCCCGCTGCCACCTTCCCTCACCCTCAGTCACCTTCCCTCACCCCGCTGCCACCTTCCCTCACTACGCTGCTA
>JAYVMK010000162.1:0-6543 GCA_043758995.1 Lichenibacterium sp.
TTCGGCTCCATGGACGGCGCCTCGAAATTCGTGCGCGGCGACGCCGTGGCGGGCCTGATCATCCTGGCCGTCAACGTCTTCGGCGGCATCGTCATCGGCGTTACGCGCCATGGCATGCCGCTCGGCCAGGCGGCGGACGTCTTCGCCAAGCTTTCGGTCGGCGACGGTCTCGTGTCGCAGATCCCCGCCCTCATCGTCTCGCTCGGTGCGGCGCTGCTCGTGTCCAAGGGCGGCACGCGCGGCTCGACCGAGAAGGCGGTGCTGAACCAGCTCGTGCATTTTCCGCGCGCCCTCTTCGTCGCCGCGCTGATGATGTTCGTCCTGGCGCTGGTGCCGGGGCTGCCCTTCTTCCCCTTCGCGCTGCTCGGCGGCGCCATGGTGACGGTCGGCACCGTGCTGCCGCGCCGCGTCGCCGCCGCCAAGGCTGCCGAGGCCGCCGCCGCCGCCCAGGTGGCGGATGATGCCGCGACCGCCGAAACCAAGGATTCCGTCAAGGAATTCCTGCGCACGGCCGAGATCGAGATCGTCATGGGCAAGCAACTCGCCGCGCGGCTGCTGCCCTCGCAGGGCGAACTCGCCCATCGCGTCACCAAGATGCGGCGCAAGTTCGCCAAGCAATACGGGTTCGTCGTCCCCGACATCAAAGTCGCCGACAGCATGGAGGTGCCGGCGAAAGCCTACCAGATCAAGATTCACGGCACCGTCGTGGTCGCCCAGGAGCTGCGGCTCGGCGAGTGCCTGATCATCACCGGCGACGGGCCGAAGCCCGACCTCCCCGGCACCGAGACGCGTGAGCCCGCCTTCGGCATGAAGGCGCTCTGGGTGTCGGACGCCTATGCGGCGGAAGCCAAGCGACAGAACTTCCAGACCGTCGACACGATGTCGATCCTTCTCACGCATCTCTCCGAGGTGATCCGCAACAACCTGAGCCAGCTTCTGTCCTACAAGGACCTGCGCGCGTTGCTCGACCGGCTGGAGCCCGAATACAAGAAGCTGATCGACGACATGTGCCCGAGCCAGATCTCCTACTCGGGGCTGCAGGCCGTGCTGAAGCTGCTGCTCGGCGAGCGCGTGTCGATCCGCAACCTGCATCTCATCCTCGAGGCCATCGCCGAGATCGTGCCGCATGTGCGCCGCTCCGAGCAGGTGGCCGAACACGTCCGGGTGCGGATGAGCCAGCAGATCTGCGGCGACCTCGCCGACAACGGCGTCCTCAAGGTGCTCCGCCTCGGCAACCGGTGGGACCTCGCCTTCCACCAGAGCATCAAACGCGACAGCAAGGGCGAGGTGACCGAATTCGAGCTCGACCCGCGCCTCGTCGAGCAGTTCGGGCAGGAAGCCTCGGCGGCCATCCGCGAGCGCATGGACCAGGGCCACGGTTTCGTGTTGATCGCGGCGCCGGAAGTGCGCACCTACGTCCGCATGATCGTGGAACGCATGTTCGCCACCCTTCCGGTGCTGTCGCATCTCGAAATCGCCCGGGGCCTCGAGATCAAGCCGCTCGGCACGATCTCGTGATCCCGGGGGCCGCCGCGTGAACGACGATGCGTCGGTCTCGGTGCTGGCCGCCTTCGTGGTGTTCAGCCGCATCGGCGCCTGCCTGTTGGTCATGCCGGGCTTCTCCAGCCCGCGCATTCCCGTCCAGGTCCGCCTTTACATCGCGGTCGCGGTCTCGCTGGCGCTGACGCCGATCCAGTTCGATGTCATTCGGCCGATGCTGTCCGACGGACAACCTTTGCATCTCCTGCGCCTCATGGGGTCCGAGATGTTCACCGGCGCCGCCATCGGGCTGTTCGGCCGCGTGTTCTTCGGCGCCTTGGAGTTCATCGGGGTGGCGATCGCCATGGCGGTGGGGCTGAGTGCCAATCTCGGAGCGCCGATCGACGCCGACGAGACGCTTCCGGCCTTGACCACTCTGCTGACGCTCGCCGCCACCGCTCTGATGTTCCTGACGGACCTGCATATCGAAGTCTTCCGCGCCCTCCAGGCCTCCTATGCCAGCCTGCCGATCGCCGACGGTTTCGCGCCGCGGTTCGCGCTCGACCAACTCGTGTCGAAGACCAGCGAGGCTTTTCTGCTGGCGTTGCGCATCGGCAGCCCCTTTCTGATCTTCTCGCTGGTGGTCAATGTCGCCATGGGGCTGCTCGGGCGGCTGGTGCCGGGCATCCAGACCTATTTCCTGTCGACGCCCTTTCTGCTCATTGGGGGCCTGCTCCTCTTGCTGCTCGTCATCAAGCCGCTGCTGCTGATCTTCATCGACGGCTTCGGCCGCTTCCTGGTGACGGGATGACGGACCGCCTCAAGGCCCTGAAACGGGTTCTCAAGGTTCAGGACCAGCTCAAGCGCTCGGCCGACTGGCGCCTCGCCGAGGCCGAACGCGCCTCCTCCGAGATCGCCGAGGCCCAGGCCGAGCTCTGGCGTTTCATGGACGGCACGGTGCTGACGGGAGCCTTCGCGGCGGCCGCGGCGGCCCAGTCGCGCCGGCTCGATACGCGCGGCAACGAGGCGGCGCGGGTCGTCGAAGCCGAACGGACCGCCATGCAGGAGGTGACGGCTCGCCAGAAACTTGTCGCCAAAGCTCTCGATTCCTTGTCCCGCGAGGACGCGGCCGCGCGGGAGCGCAAGGATCTCGAGCGGTTGATCGAAGGCTTCGCGGGACGCGGCGCGACGCCGGGGGGCGGGTCGGAGGGGTAAGGGATGGTTTTCGCTGGATGACACCAACTCCCGACGACCCTTCGTCCTATCGTCTCATCCCTTCAACAAGCTCAGGGCAGGCTCTGAGCTGGCCGCGCGGCGGCCGTGTCGAAGGACGGGCGTGGGGAAGAGCCAAACCTGCCGTGGAGCCCTGGAGCCCTCGTCTTTCGACACGGGCCCTGAAGGCCCGGCTCAAGATGAGGGTGCTGGGAACGTGTCGGTCAGCTCCGCCCCTGCGATTGCGCCGCAATAAGCGGAGTGCCGTCTCCTTCGTCGCGCATCACGTTGCGCGGAGGAGGACCTCCAATGACCGCGTTTCAATGCATTCCTATCGCGACCGAGACGGCCGAACGCTTTCGCGCGACGGGCTTCGACGACAATGGGAACGAGCTTCGCCGAGTCGTCGCGACATCAGGCGGCGGCTTTCCCTGCCGGTATTGTCTTCGCCTGGCCGCGCCGGACGATCCCATGCTCTTGGGATCGTACAATCTGCCCCGGCCGTTGGGCATCTACTGGACACCAAGCCCGATCTTCCTGCACGAGGCCGACTGCCAGCGCGCCGAAGCCTCGAACGAGGTCGCGCCGATCATACGCGCCAACTCGCTCGTCTCGGTTCGGGCCTACGATGCAGCGGACCAGTGTCTCTACGATCTGGGTCAGGTCTGCGCCGGGCAGGATGTGGACGCTCCGCTCGAACGGGCCCTGGCCGATGCCCGAACAGCCTTCGTCAATATTCACACGGCGCGACCGGGATGTCTGTTGACGATGGTGATGCGGGTGCCTGCAGAGGTCGCTTGACCGCGATCCTGATCCGTCGCGGTGGCGCCCGGAGTCCCGACATCTGGGGCCAACAGGCACAGACCGCGACGTCCTGGACGGCGCGATCTTCTCACTCCCTAAGCCGGCCGCCTGTAGCCCTCACGTGGTCATCTGGCTGAGGGTCCGGTCGGCGCGGAACTCTGGGGCAGCCTGCGACGAGCAGACTCGGTTGCGACCGGCGCGCTTGGCCGCGTAGAGCGCAGCATCGGCGGCTTCAAGCAAATCTCGGCAGAGGTCGCCTCCCGTCGGCCGCGACGCCGCGACACCGATGCTGACCGTCAGGCGGCCGACGGCACTGTCTTCATGGAGAAGGCTCAGCGCTTCGACCGACAGACGGATCTGTTCGGCGACGCCGAGGGCGCCTGCGTGGTCCGTCTCGGGCAACATGATGCTGAATTCCTCCCCGCCGATCCGAGCCGGCAGATCGGCCGGGCGACGGGCGACCTGCCGCAGACAGGTCGCGACCGCCCGCAAGGCCTGGTCGCCTTGCGGATGGCCGTAGCGGTCATTGAAGCTCTTGAAATGGTCCACGTCGATCGTGAGCACCGCCATCGACGCGCGGGCGCGGATGGTTCGCCGCCACTCCTCGTCCAGTCCTGAGTCGAAGGCTCGGCGATTGGCGATGCCGGTCAGCCCGTCCGTCCTGGCCAGGGTCGCCAATTCGTCGACGGCCGACCGAAGCGCGGACTCCGCAGATCGGCGGCGGCGGATCTCCCGGCTGAACAGCACCGTCGAGGCGACCGCTCCCACGCAGAGGATCAGCCGGAAGGGTGCGGCGATCAGGAACCTCCGCCACCATGCCGCATAGATGTCGTCGGTCGCACGGCCGACGGCCAGCGTGATCGGAAACCCCGAGATCCGGCCGAAATCGTAGAGTCGCTCCACACCGTCCCGTGGCGACACCGAGACGAGGGATCCGTGATCGCGTTCGGCGAAGCGGGAGAAGTCTTCGCCTCCACTCGCAGTGCCACCGATGTCGCCGTTCGGATGCGGGTAGCGGTAGAGGACCTGCCCGTCATCCCGGAACAGAGTGACGGTGCCTTGCGGCCCGAGGGCGAGGCTTTGAGACAGCTGGTCGAAGAAGGCGAGCCGCAGCGACCCATCGACCACGCCGGCGAACCCCCCGTCGGGCGTTGCAATGCGTCGTGAGAGAAACAGGCTGAGGTCGCCGTCGGCTGTGCGAACCGAGTAGGGTCGGCTGATGTAGAGCCCCGCATCCCGCCGCTCCTGATGGACGTGGAACGCGTCTGCGTCGCCGGCGTCGCCATCTTTCGGGATCGACGACGTCGAGTCCGCTGTGATTTCACCTTTGGAGTCGATGACCCTCAAGGCAACGAGATCCTCTGGGGCCGTGGTGGAGTCGAACAGGGCCTGTCGGCGCATGCCGCCGGGCGCCTCGTCGGTGCCCGGGGTCGCGAGCGCGCGAATCACGCCCTGGAGCGACAGATCGATGAATCTGAGGTTGCGGGCGATATCGCGGGCGAGACCACGTCGGAGATTGTCCGCCGCCTCGTTGGCATTTGTCCAAGCATCCCTGCGGCCCTGCACCAGAACGATGCTTCCGCCGATGAGCATGGCGGCGGCGACGACAAGTCCCAACGCGGTCAGCGATCGGTCGTTCAAATAGAGACGTGGCGGGGGCGATCCCGCGCGACGGCGGCTTGAGAGCACGGTCCTATCCTGATGGCCAGACGAGGCGCGTTCTGGAATCGTCGCGCACTACGGTGCGATGTTCCTCCACAATGTATCAATATCTCATGACACAGGTGAAAGCCTGTATACGAAAAGCTGCAGCATACGGCTGTCACCGAGGCACGCCGGCGGTGGATCGGGTCGGATCGGGCCATCCGCGTCCGTCGACCGGACTCTCAACTCGTCCGATCCGATCCCGTCGAGCGCGCCGTGAGAGGTGACGACCAGCCCTAATAGGTCGCGCGTCCGCCCGAGATGTCGAAGACGGCACCCGTCGAGAAGGAGCATTCGGCGCTGGCCAGCCAGCATGCGAGGGCGGCGACTTCCTCGACCTCGCCAAACCGCTTCATCGGAATCTTGCCCAGCATGAAAGCGATGTGCTCCTCCGTCATCTGGTCGAAGATGGCGGTTCGCACGGCGGCCGGCGTCATGCAATTCACCGTCACGCCGGTGCCGGCGAGTTCCTTGCCGAGCGATTTGGTCAGCCCGATCACGCCCGCCTTCGAGGTGCTGTAGGCGGAGGCATTGGGATTGCCCTCCTTGCCCGCCACCGAGGCGATATTGACCACCCGCCCATAGCCGGCCGACCGCATGGCCGGGACCACGGCCTTGTTGCAGTAGAACAGCCCATCGAGGTTCACCGCCATGACGCGGCGCCAGTCCTCGACGGGATAGTCCCAGGTCGTGAGATTGGGGCCGGTGATGCCCGCCGAGCAGACCAGGATGTCGATCCCGCCCAGGCGGCGCTGCGTCTCCTCCGCGGCGCTCCGCACCGCGTCCCAATCGGAGACGTCGAGCGCCAGTCCCGATGCCGTCGGGCCGAGCCGCGCTGCGGCCTGGTCGATGGCGCCCTTGTCGCGATCCCAGAGGCAGACCGAGCCGCCTTCGGCCACGATGCGGGCCGCGATCGCGAGGCCGATGCCGGCGGCTCCGCCGGTGACGACGGCGCGGCGATCCGCGAAACGGTCTCGGAACATCATGCGGGCGCCCTCTCCTGACGCGGCCCTTCTGGGCCGTCGGGGTCGAGCTTACCGGCAGGGCGGGGGAAAGCTAGCCGCGAACCGTCGCCGGCACGATCTCGTCTGCCGCCGGAAAAGTGGCGTCGGCCAGCGTTCCGAAGCGCCAGCCCTGAAGCAGCCCGCGGGCGAGAAGGAATCCGAGGAGCGCCGTCCACAGGCCGGCATTGCCGAGTGGTTTCAACGCGAAGAACAGCACGAGATAGATGGCCAGCGCCACGACCATGAGGTTGCGCATGTCGCGCGTCCAGGTCGCGCCGATGAAGACGCCGTCGAATTCGAAGGCCATCGCGCCGCAAAGCGGCGTCAGCGCCGCGAAGGG
>JAYVMK010000163.1:0-8367 GCA_043758995.1 Lichenibacterium sp.
CGACAGCTACTCGGCCTTCCGCGACAACGACCGCGTCAGCACGACAGGACTCGGAGGCTGGGTCGGGGAACGCGGCTTCAAGCGTCTGTTCTTCTGCGGCCTCGCCCTCGACTTCTGCGTCTTCTGGTCGGCGCAGGATGCACGGGCCCTCGGCTATGAGGTCTTCGTCGTCGAGGATGCCTGCCGGGCCATCGGCGCGCCCGTCCCGTCCGGCGGCACAACGCTCGATGCCGCGCGTCGGACGATGCGTGACAGCGGCATTCAGCTCATCACGACCGGCGATCTCGCGAGCTGATCCGGGACGCTCGCGAGAGACGCCAAGGCGGCCTCGGCGGCCGCGACGCCCGTCTCGTAGGCGCCATGAGCCGTCGTAAAGCGCGACGGGTGGACGGCTTCGCCGGCGAAGAACAGGCGCCCGTCGACGGGTTGCGCCAGACGGGCCCGCGCGCCGGCCGAGCCCGGAACCGCATAGGCATAGGAGCCCAGGATGTGAGGCTCCCGCCCCCAATCGGTCAGGTAGAGCGGCGTCACGGCATCCGCAGCCTCCTGGCCGAGGTGCCCGCGTAGCTCGCTGCGGGCGAAGTCGAGCGCCGCGGCGCGCCCGGCGCGAGCCAGGTCGCGGGCGAGGTCGCCGCCGAGGAAACATTCGATGATCGGGCGCTCGAACGGACGCAGATGATAGGCGCCAGTCTGCGCCGTGTCGCTCGACCCCATGCAATAGGCTTCGGCCGGGAACAGCTCCGGTTTCGACACGGCGAGCCACAGTTTCTCGACCGAGCCCAACGGCAGCAGGGCCGCGGCTTCGACCTTGTCGGGCAGCGCCGGTAGGAAGCGGATGTTCTCGGCGGCCAGCACATCGGTCGAGGCCGTGACGATGACGACCTTGGCCCCGATCGTGCCGCGCGGCGTCTCGATCCGCACGAAACCTGCGCCCGAATGGTCGATCAGCGTGACCGGTGTATCGAGCAGCACCGGCAGATCGCGCCCGTGATGGACGACGAGGTGCCCGTAGCCCTCGACGACACGCCAGTCGTCGCCCTCGCCGGGCCGGTAGTCTCCGGAGTCGCGCACCGAGACGCGATCGAGTTCGGCGCCGCTCACATAGGTCGAGACCGCGTCGAGCAGCCCGCGCCACGAACTGCCGCGGGGCACGAGACCGGAGAGCGGCCCGTCGTCGCCGCGCGCCGTCGCATCCTCGGCCTTCTGCCGGAAATCCTCCATCGCGTCGAAGAAGCCGAGTTGGTCCTCCGGCTCGAGCCCGAGGTCCCGGTCCTCCCGGTCCCAGGGGGCCGGACGACGGTCGACCGTAAAACCTTCCTGCTCGGCTAGGTCGGTCCAGACGTTGGTGAGGCCGCTGTGGAGCCACGCGCAGCCGAGATCCAGGGGGACGTCGGTGCCGCCCGCTGCGGCCGGCCGGGCCGCCATCGTGTAGGCGCGGCCACCCAGCCGCGATTTCGCTTCTATGACCAGCACCGACACGCCCGGCTGACGCAGGATGCGCTTGGCGGCCGCTATACCGGCGGCGCCACCCCCGATCACCGCCACATCTACCCTATCCTGCATGCATCACCTTCCAGCGCCTGCGCGCTATCTGGATCGACGCCGACCGGACAGCAAGAGTTTCTCCACGGGAAGTCCGAACCGAGCCGGGTCCCACCAAAACGTGAGGACCTGCCTCAGCCGCCCACCACAGCCCGTGGCAGGACCTGGACGACCGGGCTCTTCTGATGCTGCATGGGAGCCGCCGCCGTGGCGGAATAGACGCCCGCCACGGCGGCATTCTCAAAAAGGCTGGACACCGAGGTCTCCTGAGCGATCCGGCCAATGGCCTCGCCGATCAAGGGGGCGACGGAGATCACACGGATGTTCTGGGCGACCCGCACCGCCTCCGTGGCGCGGATCGTGTCGGTGACGACGACTTCCTTGAGATTGGATGCGGCGATGCGGGCGACCGCGCCGCCCGACAGCACGCCATGGGTACAATAGGCCGAAACATCGCTGGCGCCCTGGGCCAGCAGAGCATCGGCGGCGTTGCAGAGGGTGCCGCCCGAATCGACGATGTCGTCGAGGAGAATGCAAGACCGGCCTCTGACGTCACCGATGATGTTCATCACCTCGGATTCGCCGGCGCGTTCCCGCCGTTTGTCGACGATGGCGAGCGGCGCGTCGATGCGCTTGGCGAGAGCCCGGGCACGAACGACGCCGCCGACGTCAGGAGACACCACCATGACGTTGGAACAGTCGAACCGATCGACGACGTCGCGCACCATGACGGGAGCAGCGAACAGGTTGTCGGTCGGGATGTCGAAGAAGCCCTGGATCTGCGCCGCGTGGAGATCGACCGTGAGAACGCGGTCGACACCGGCGCGGGTAATGAGGTTGGCGACGAGCTTCGCCGAAATGGGGGTGCGCGGCCCGGCTTTCCGGTCCTGCCGCGCATAGCCGAAATAGGGCAGCACGGCGGTGATGCGCCGGGCCGACGCGCGGCGCAGCGCGTCGGTGAGGATCAGCAGTTCCATCAGGTGATCGTTGGCCGGATAGGCCGTCGATTGGACGATGAACGTGTCCTCGCCGCGGACATTCTCCTGGATCTCGACGAAGATCTCCTCGTCGGCGAAGCGTTTCACCACGCAGCGGGTAAGCGGCACCCCGAGGTATGCGGCGATGGCCTCGGTGAGCGGCCGGTTCGAATTCCCCGGAAGGATCTTGATGGTTCCAGCCATGGAATTCCTCTCGACGTCAGGCAAGGTCGGCGCGGGTGCCAGGCGTGATCAAGGCTCTGCCGGAGCCGCCGGATCACGCCACATTCGGCGTACGATCGTGCCCCGTCGCGGGCCGGGACGATGGAGGCCGCCGCGTCATCCCGAGAGATGCAGGGCCGCGGGCGTCATACCAGCGTTATGGGCCTGGAACAACGCGTCAGGGCTTGGCGTTCTGCGCGATTGGTAACCGATTCGCGCATGGCCGTTCTGCGTCAGGGGGCCGTTTTCGAAGTCATCTCAACACGAGATCGAGTTTCGAAGCGTTGAGAGGTTGCGCCGTGTGGACCCCCACCAGCGAGGTGCGGCCGAGACAAAGGGCCGTTTCGCTTTCGGAATCCATGAGAATCATGTGGAGAAAGAACACGCCGTTCTCCGGGATGACGAAGGGGTTAGCGTCATAGAACATCGGCGCGTCCATCCAGGACGGGGCGAAAGTCGCACCGAGGCTGTAGCCGCAAGCGTTGAGCCGGTGTGCGCCGAGCCCATGGGAGTCGAGCACGCGGGCATGGGCGGCGAAGACATCGCCCGCGGTGCGTCCCGGCCGAAGCTCCGATTCGCAGGCCAACAAAGCCTCTCGGGCGGCCGCATGGTAGGCCTTGTGCAAGGGTCGCGGCCGTCCCACCACATGGGTCCGCATGATGGCGGCATGGTAGTGACGGTAGGCGCCGGCGAATTCCAGCGTGATCTGGTCGTCGGTGTCGAGCTTGCGCCGGCCGGCTTTCGATCGGCAGAGCAAGGCGTCGGCCCCGGACCCGATGATGAAGGCATTGCCGGGCTCCTCGCCTCCGCCCACGAAAATCGCCGCGTGCTGTGCCGCCAGGATCTCGCCTTCGTCGGCATGGGGGCCGAGGCGGTCGATGGCGGCCTGGTCGGCCGCGTCGGACAGGGCCGCGGCGCGGCGCACATAGGCGATCTCGGCCTCAGACTTCGTGACACGAAGAGCGGGGATCAACGCCGTCGCGTCCACGGTCTCGACTTGACCGTCGAGCGCCGCGACGAGCTGCAGCCCGTCCGCATAGGGAAGACCATGCGCGCCGAACTCGACGCCGAGGCGCTGGCCGGCGACGCCAAGGTCGCGCAGCATGGCGGCGAGGTCGCGGGCCGGCTCGGCGCGGGCGCCATCGCGCCAGACGCGAATGTTGGCGACGGTCGACGTGTGCTTCGCTTGGCGAAGATCCGCCGATCGCGTCAGCAAGGCCGTGCGGCCGTCCGCACCGACGTAGAGGCATTGGAAGAAGCAGAAGCCGAAACTGTCGTAGCCCGTCAGCCAGTACATGCTGTTTTGAGAGAACAGCAGCATGCCGTCGAGGCGCCGTCCGGCCAGGGCCGCGCCGAGCCGGGCCTGGCGAGCGGCGAATTCGGACGGCGTGAAGTGCAGGGACATGGGAGGCTCCGTCGCGATGCGCGTGCAGCGACAGCCCTACCCCGCTCCCATCAGTGCTGCCAGCGCAGACCCGCCAGGAAGACGTTCTGCCCGAAGCTCGAGCCCGCGAGCGAGCTGGTCAGACGCTCGTGATTCCAGCTCGCGGTGGCCACCAGCGATCGGGAGAGGTGATATTCGGCCTTGAGGGTCTCGGCCAAGGTGTTCTCCGTGATCGAGACCCCGACATATTCGGTGTTGAGATACGACAGCGCCCCGGTGATGGTGAGGTTGCGCAGCAGCGCGTGGGAGAGTTCCAGCGTCGCGGATCGCGACTCGGTGCCCGAAGATCCTGCCACCGTGGTCTCGTCGAAGCTCGTGGCGGCGCGGAAGCTCAGCGTCGTCAGCGGCGTCGCCGCATAGGTCAGCACTCCGTTGAACACCGGGCTGGTGATGTTCTTCAGGCGAGGGTCTTCGTAGCTGCGTCCGCCGTAGCCGGCCGACACTTCACCCGACAACAGGCGCGTAAGCTCGAAGGTCGATCCGACCTGGCCGATCGTACCCACCGAGTCGCGCCGGTAGCCGGTGTAGTCGATGGTGCTGTCGTGGATCCGGTCATCGGCCAGGATGTCGATGAAGGGACTGAGGACCGGCGTCACCTCGTAGCTGGCGCGCAGATGCAGGCCGTAATCGTTGAAGCTCTCGCTGGCGAGATCCTGGATGACACCGCCGCCAGCGTCGGCGTTCTCGTAGGCGGTGCGATCGAGCGAGCCATGGAGCGCGAGGTTGAGACGTCCGAAGGACTCGGCCCCGCCGACCGAGGCGCCGAAGGTCGAGATCAGCGGCCGACTGGTGGCTCCATTGATAACCTCCGGCGATCCGACACGCTGGGTATCGATGGCGAACCGGGTCTCGGCGTCGAGCGTCGTATCGCGGTCGACGTCGAACCGGTAGTCCGCCAAGCCGACGGCGTCGGGGCGGTTCGCCTGGGGGTCGCTGAAGAAGGCGTCGTAGCCGGCGTGCAGGCTGGCCGTCAGCGAGTTCCGCGACCAGGTCGAGGCGAGGCCAAAGCCTCCCTCGGTGCGCTCGAAGGCCGAGGGCCGCAGGTTCGCCTGGATCTGGTCCGGGTTGGAATCGTAGCCGAGACTCTGCGTAATATAGGGCGTCAGCCGCAGCGAGCCGACATCGTAGCCGATGGGATCATAGGGCGTGTCCTCGATGCGGGTGCGCAGCCGCGCCGTGAAGGGCAAGGCCGCGACCGTCGGGCCGGGTCGGATCACGTCGCCCACCGTATCGATGGCGGCGCCCGTGCCGCGCAGTCGAAGCGAGGCGGGGATCGACGACGGATAGGCCTGGAGCTCGGGCAGCGGGGGCGGCCCGACGCGGGGGGTGCGAAGCCGGTCCTGAGTCTTCGCCGTGCTTTTCGGAGGTGCGAACTTGTTGCGGGCCTTGGAGACGGCCGTAGCGTCGGTGGCCGTGGCGCGAATACCGCCGTCTGTCGGAAGTGGCGGCGTCGGGGCATCGACGCCGTCGGTGCCCGGGCCACTCGCGGCCGCAGTCCCGCCGATCGTCCCGTCGACGGAGCCCCGCAAGGTGGAGCTGGAATCCAAGGGGCCTCCCGCGGCGTTCTGAGCGGCGGCGGGCATCGTCGAAGTCAACGCGAAAGCCACTCCGGCGAGTAGCATCAGTGACGGACGATCGACGCGAGGCGGCACGAGGCACAGTCCGGGGACGGCAGCTCCGCCTCGACGAGGACGTCTCACCGCGTTCACGTTGAAAAAGGGGACGCGCGCGGTGCGGTTCGTCGAAGACACGTGGCGCCCGCCCTTCCCGATGACCCGCTGCGATGTCCGGAACGTAAAGATCCATGGTTAATAGGGCGTTGCGATCGGCCGCCTTTGAGTCTGGAGCCCGACGGGCTCACCCTCAGCTCGCGTGCAAAGCCCTCGTGGCGATGATATCGACGGAGCATGTCGCTCCTACCCTCCGTTCCCGCCCTGTCCCGGTCCGGTCCCGTCGCGTCCGCGCTGCGTACACTACAGCTCGAGCGGGCCGGCATCGCGGCTCTCGAAGAGGCCTTGGCGGGTCCCTTCACGCGGCTGCGCGACGAGTTCGCCTCGGCCGTGACGCTCCTGCTCGGGATCAAGGGACGGGTGGTGGTCACCGGCATGGGCAAGTCGGGCCATGTCGGCCATAAGCTAGCCGCGACCCTGGCCTCGACCGGCACGCCGGCCTTCTTCGTCCATGCCGCCGAGGCGAGCCATGGCGATCTCGGCATGATCCAGGTCGACGATGCCGTCCTGGCGCTATCGTGGTCGGGCGAGACGGCGGAACTCGCGGCCGTCATCACCTACGCTCGGCGCTTCGGCATGCCGCTGGTCGCCATGACGTCGAACCCCGACAGTGCTTTAGGCCGCCAAGCGGATCTCTGCCTGACGCTGCCGAAGTCCGAGGAGGCCTGCCCGAACGGCCTCGCCCCCACGACCTCGACCACGATGCAGCTCGCTATGGGCGACGCGCTGGCCGTGGCGCTCCTCGAAGCGCGGGGCTTCTCGGCACATGACTTCAAGACGCTGCATCCCGGCGGCAAGCTCGGCAGCCAGCTCACCTATGTGAGAGACGTCATGCACGGCGGCGACGCCATCCCGCGTGTGCCGGCCGGCGCCGTCATGGCCGAGGCCGTCGTCGAGATGACGGGCAAGCGGTTCGGCTGCGTCTGCGTGATGGACTCCGATGGCCGCCTCACCGGCCTAGTGACCGACGGCGATCTGCGCCGTCACATGGGGCCGGGACTGATGGATCTCGCGGTCGAGGAGGTCATGACGCCTCGTCCCCTGACGATCGGCGCGGAAGCCTTGGCGGCCCAAGCCTTGGCCCTTCTCAACGGCAAGCGCCGCAGCGTCCTGCCGGTGGTCGACCGCGACGGAGTCGCGATCGGGATCCTGCATATCCACGACCTCTACGCGATCGGGGTCGCCTGACTTCTCATCCCCGCGTCCCGCTGCGGCGCGGCACGCGGGCCTGAGGTGTCGGTCCAGCGACGGATTCGACGATCTGGGCCGGCAGTTCGAAGACCATCCGGCCGACCGGTTCCGGGCGGCCGAAGTGATAGCCCTGAGCCTGATCGCAACCTGCAGCCTGGAGCTGCGCGAATTGCTCGGGGGTCTCGACACCCTCGGCGGTGGTCATCATGCCGAGGCTGGCGCCCAGTGCCGCGATGGATCGCACGATCTTGATGCAGTCCGGGCGCGTCGACATCTCGCGGACGAAGGACTGGTCGATCTTGATCTTGTCGAACGGAAAACGGCGCAGATAGCTCAGCGACGAATAGCCGGTCCCGAAATCGTCCATGGCGATGCGAATGCCGAACTCCCGCAGCGTATGAAGCGCCCCGAGAGACCCGTCGGTGTCGCTGAGAAGCACGCTTTCCGTGATCTCGAGTTCGAGCCGCGTCGGTCGCAGCCCGGATCGCAACAGCGCATCCTTGACGGTTCCGACGAGGTCGCGCGATCGGAACTGAACGGGAGACAGGTTGACGGCCACCGTCAGTTCCCGCGGCCAGCGCACCGCCTCGCGGCAGGCTTCTCCGAGCACCCAGGCGCCGATCTCTGCGATCAGGCCGATCTCCTCGGCGATCGGAATGAAGATTCCCGGCGGGACCAAGCCACGCGCCGGGTGACGCCAGCGCAGCAGGGCCTCGAACCCCACGATCGAGACGACCTGGGCGTTGACGATCGGCTGGTAGAAGACTTCGAATTCCCCATTGGTCAGCGCCATGCTGAGGTCGATTTCGAGGGCTCGCCGTGCCTGACGAGCCTCGTCCATGTCTGGGGCGAAGATGCGGGCTGCGTTCTTTCCGCTGATCTTGGCCTGATAGAGCGCCAGGTCGGCGTTCTTCATCACCTCGTCGCCGGACTTGCCGTCGCTGGGCGCGCTCGCCACTCCGATACTGGCCGTCACGAACAAGACGAGGCCATCGATGTCGTAGCGCTCGCCGAGCACGTGGAGCAACCGCTCCGCCATCGCCAGGTCGCCGACGCTGCCAGCCTGCTGCAACTGAAGGATGGCGAATTCGTCGCCACCGAGCCGAGCCACGACGTCACCGTCGCGCACCACGAGCGACAGGCGCTTGCCCACCTCCCGCAACAGGGCGTCGCCGACATGATGACCGAAACTATCGTTGATGTGTTTGAAGCCATCGAGGTCGAGACAGAAAACCGAAAGCCGGCTCCCCCGTTGATCGCA
>JAYVMK010000164.1:0-11766 GCA_043758995.1 Lichenibacterium sp.
GAGAACCGCGACACCGGCGCCTTCATCCTGATCGACCGCGCCACCAACGCCACGGCGGGCGCCGGCCTGGTCGATTTCGCGCTGCGCCGCGCCACCAACATCCACCACCAGGACCTCGCCGTCACCAAGGCGGCCCGCGCCGCGCTGAAGCACCAGAAGCCCGCGATCCTGTGGTTCACCGGGCTCTCGGGCGCCGGCAAGTCGACGGTGGCCAACATCGTCGAGACGAAGCTGCACGCGCGCGGCGTCCACACCGTGATGCTCGACGGCGACAATCTCCGCCACGGGCTCAACAAGGACCTCGGCTTCACCGATGCCGACCGGGTCGAGAATATCCGCCGCGTCGGCGAGGTGGCGAAGCTGATGGTGGAGGCCGGCACGGTGGCGCTCTGTTCCTTCATCTCGCCCTTCGCGGCCGAGCGGCGGATGGTGCGCGGCCTGGTTGAACCCGGCGAGTTCATCGAAGTCTTCGTCGATGCTCCGATCGAGAGCTGCATCGCGCGCGATCCGAAGGGCCTCTACCGGCGCGCGCTGGCGGGCGAGATCCGCAACTTCACCGGCATCGACCAGCCCTACGAACGCCCCGACGCCGCCGAAATCGTTCTCGCCGCTGGAGAAACGCCCCCCGACACCCTCGCCGACCAGGTGATCGCGGCGCTCGAAGAGCGCGGTATCATCCAGAGGTTCTGACCAAGTCAGGACTTCTCCGGGGCTGCTCGACAGCCGGTCCCGGACGCATTTTCCCATTTGTCGGACGAAAGCGGCGGACTCGCCAAACTCCGTTTGACATGCGCTCTAAGCAACCCACTAATGCGCCCGTCCGAGCGGTGAACACGCCGCCGGGGAACGACGGATTCGGCCTCACCGGCACCCATACGGGGTGACGCGGTCTTCGCAAGGGAGTGGAACGTGATCAATAGACGGACGTTTGCCGGCTTGGCTCTCGGCGCAATGGCGCTGTCCTCGACCGCATTGACGCCGGCCTACGCCGCCAAGGGCGATCTCATCGGCGTCGCCATGCCGACCAAGTCTTCGGCCCGCTGGATCGACGACGGCAACAACATGGTCAAGCAGCTCGAAGCCAAGGGCTATAAGACCGATCTGCAATATGCCGACGACGATATCCCGAACCAGCTCGCCCAGATCGAAAACATGGTCACCAAGGGCGCCAAGGTGCTTGTGATCGCCTCGATCGACGGCACGACGCTGACCGACGTTCTGGCCAAAGCGCATGACGCCGGCGTCAAGGTCATTGCCTATGACCGCCTGATCAAGGGTTCGCCGAACGTCGATTATTACGCGACCTTCGACAACTTCAAGGTCGGCGTCCTGCAGGGCACCAGCATCATCGACTCGCTGGGCCTCAAGGACGGCAAGGGCCCGTTCAATATCGAGCTCTTCGGCGGCTCGCCCGACGACAACAACGCCTACTTCTTCTACGACGGCGCGATGTCGGTGCTCGGCCCCTATATCAACTCGAAGAAGCTCGTCGTCCAGAGCGGCCAGACCGGCATGAGCAAGGTCTCGACCCTGCGCTGGGATCCTTCCGTGGCCCAGGCCCGCATGGATAACCTGCTGTCGGCCTACTACACCAACAAGAAGGTCGACGCCGTTCTGTCGCCCTACGATGGTCTCTCCATCGGCATCCTGTCGTCGCTGAAGGGCGTCGGCTACGGCTCCGGCGACATGAAGTATCCGGTCGTCAGCGGCCAGGACGCCGAAGTCCAGTCGGTCAAGTCGATCATCGCCGGCGAACAGACCTCGACGATCTACAAGGACACCCGCGAACTCGCCAAGGTTGTGGTCAGCATGGTCGACGCGCTGGAAACCGGCTCCCAGCCGGAAGTCAACGACACCAAGACCTATGACAACGGCAAGAAGGTGGTTCCCTCCTACCTGCTGAATCCGGTTCTCGTCACCAAGGCGAACTGGAAGCAGACCCTGGTGGACGGCGGCTACTACAAGCCCGCTCAGCTCGGCCAGTAAGGGGACCAGGCCCGCGCGCGATGGACGGCACGGGGGCCCATGTCGACAGCATCGGGTGAGGGGGCGCTGTCCCCTCCTCCTTCTCCCCAAACAGACTCTGGCGCCGCGATTGCGCGCCATCGAGTGCTTGGGTTAAGTGGGTTTAACGGCATCGCTGAGCCGAGGACACAAGGATAACATGAGCCCCATCCTGGAAATGCGGGGGATCACCAAGACCTTTCCGGGGGTCAAGGCGCTCGACAACGTCAATCTCGTGGTTCAGCCCGGCGAGATCCATGCGATCTGCGGCGAAAACGGAGCCGGCAAGTCTACCTTGATGAAGGTCCTGTCCGGCGTATACCCGCACGGCTCTTACACGGGCGACATCCTCTACGAAGGCCAGACCGTCTCGTTCCGCGACATTTCGGAATCCGAGCATCTCGGCATCATCATCATCCATCAGGAACTGGCGCTCGTGCCGCTCCTGTCGATCGCCGAGAACATGTTCCTCGGCAACGAGACGTCCCGTTTCGGCATCATCGACTGGGACCGCGCCTTCGCCCGTACCCGCGAGCTCCTGGCCCTGGTCGGCCTGAACGAGAACCCCGAGACGCTCATCACCAACCTCGGCATCGGCAAGCAGCAGCTCGTCGAGATCGCCAAGGCGCTGGCCAAGAAGGTGAAGCTGCTCATTCTCGACGAGCCGACGGCCTCGCTCAACGAGACCGATAGCGAGAAGCTTCTGAACCTCCTGCTCGCCTTCAAGAAGCAAGGCATGTCGTCGATCATCATCTCGCATAAGCTGAACGAGATTTCCAAGGTCGCCGACCAGATCACGATCATCCGCGACGGCACTTCGGTCGAGACGCTCGACTGCCGCAAGGATCCGATCACGGAAGACCGGATCATCAAGGGCATGGTGGGCCGCGACATGGAAAGTCGCTATCCGCCGCGCACCCCCAAGATCGGCGGACCGCTGCTCGAGATCCGCAACTGGAACGCCTATCACCCGGTCCATTCCGAGCGCGCCGTCTGCAAGAATATCAATCTCACGGTTCGCCGCGGAGAGATCGTCGGCATCGCCGGGCTGATGGGAGCCGGCCGCACCGAGCTCGCCATGAGCGTCTTCGGTCGTTCCTACGGGCAGAACATCTCGGGCCAGGTGATGCTCGACGGCAAGGTCGTCGATGTCTCGACGATCTCGCGCGCCATCGCGGCCGGTATCGCCTACGTCACCGAGGATCGGAAGCAGCTCGGCTTGGTGCTCGACGAGAACATCACCAAGAACACGACCCTCGCCAATCTGCCTGGCGTCTCGAGAGCGACGGTGATCGATGCCGACCGGGAGTTCGCGGTCGCCACCGATTATCGGACCAAGCTCAACATCCGCTCTTTCGGGGTCGAGCAGCAGGCCGTGAACCTCAGCGGCGGCAACCAGCAGAAGGTCGTGCTCAGCAAGTGGCTGTTCACCAAGCCTGAAGTGCTGATCCTCGACGAGCCGACGCGCGGCATCGACGTCGGTGCCAAATACGAGATTTACTCGATCATCAATTCGCTGGCCGACGAGGGCCGAGGCGTGCTGATGATCTCTTCCGAGATGCCCGAGCTGCTCGGCATGTGCGACCGGATCTACGTGATGAACGAAGGCCGCTTCGTGGGTGAGTTCCCAGGCGCAGAAGCGACCCAGGAGACCATCATGCGCGCCATCATGCGATCGAAGGAACTCCACTGATGAGCTCTGTCAACGTTCCGGGCGGGATCGACCCCGCGGAAGTCGCTCATCCGGCGCCCGGCGCCCTCCCGGCCGCAAAGACCGAGGCCGGATCGGGGTTCCGCCGTCTGCTCGCCAACGGCAACTTCCGTGACTATGGGCTGCTGATGGCGCTGGCCGCCATCATGCTCTTCTTCGAGTTCAAGACCGGGGGCGTGCTGTTCCAGCCGCTCAACCTGACCAACCTCATCCTGCAGAACAGCTACGTCGTCGTCATGGCGCTCGGGATGCTGCTGATCATCGTGGCGGGTCACATCGATCTGTCGATCGGCTCCATCGTGGGCTTCGTCGGCGCGCTCGCCGCCGTGCTGATGGTCCAGGGCCTGCATCTCGGTCTCGGGTTCATCGGACTGGATTCGATCGGCTTCGACATTCCGCCGATGAACTACGGGCTGGCCACCCTCATCTGCCTCATCGTGGGTGGCATCGTCGGCGCGGCGCAGGGTTATTTCGTCGCCTATTTCGGCATCCCGAGCTTCATCGTCACGCTGGCCGGCATGCTGGTCTTCCGCGGCTTGACGCTGGCGGTGTTGAACGGCGCCTCGGTGGGGCCCTTCCCCGACGTCTTCCAGCTTCTCGCCAAGGGGTTCTTCCCGAACTTCGCCGGCCCCTGGACCTCCGTCATCGTGGCGACCGTCATCGCCGCCCTGTTCGTCGGTATCGCCTTACGTCGTCGCCTCGTGCGGGCGTCGCATGGAGTGACTGGGGAAGGCTGGGGTGGTTTCCTGCTGCAGAACGGCTTCCTCGCCGTCATGCTGATCGGCTTCGCCTATCAAATGGGCTCCTACCGAGGCTTGCCCAACGTCCTCATCATCATGACGGTGCTGATCCTGATCTATCGCTTCGTCACCAACAAGACGACGATCGGTCGGCGCATCTACGCACTCGGCGGCAACGTCAAGGCCGCCCGCCTGTCGGGCATCAAGACCGACCGTCTCACCTTCCTGACCTTCGCCAATATGGGCGTGCTGGCCGGTCTCGCCGGTATGATCTTCGCGGCCCGGCTCAACACCGCGACGCCCAAAGGCGGCCTCGGCTTCGAACTCGACGTGATCGCGGCCTGCTTCATCGGCGGCGCCTCGGCCTCGGGCGGCGTCGGCAAGGTCACGGGCGTGGTGATCGGTGCCTTCATCATCGGCGTGATGAACAACGGCATGTCGATCCTCGGTATCGGTATCGACTATCAGCAGGTCATCAAGGGCTTGGTGCTTCTCGGTGCCGTCTGTCTCGATCTCTACAACAAGCGCGCCGCGGCCTGATGCGAGCCTGATCGATCGGCTCGCTTCGGCGAAGTCGTCGAGAGGAACGATGAAGGGCGGCAACAGGCAGCACAAACAGGCCGCGAAAGCGGTCCGCCGACGGCAACTGGTGGCCGTCAAACAGCAGGCCGAGCGGCTGGCGTCGAGCCTTCCCGGCCGGATCGCCATCGCGGCGGCGAGCCCGGTCGAACGATGCCTGCGGCTCGCCGACATGGTGGATGCCGGAATCGGCCACGTCATCCTGGCCAAGCGACTGCCGTCGGGTTCGCTCGGCTGCGGCTTCTTCCTCGTCGATCTTCTGTGCCTTGGCGTGAAGGACGCCTTCTACCGCGAGCTGGCGCCGTCCGACCTCGAGAGACAGCTTCAGGATCTCGCGGCTGGCGGGCAAGACCTCGTCCCAATCGAACCGGCGTCCGCCAAGAAGCTGATCCTCGGAGCCGTCTCTTTCGCGGCATCCTGCGGCATGGAGCCCGCGAAAGACTATCGCATCGTGGAGAGGCTTTTTCGCGGGATCGACGCCGAGACCGCGACCGAGAGCTTCACCTTCGGGCGAGACGGTAAGGCCATCTACGTCCCAGGGCCGAACGACTCCACTTTGAAGCTACGCGACATCGAAGCACGACTGATCAGGACGCGCGGCCCGGATGGGTGGGATATGGATCTCACATCGTCGATGCCGGAGCACGAGCGGATCGCCGTGCGGGCATCGCTCGCCCTACGCGATCCAGACGCTGATGAGATCGACGACGGACCCATCATTGAGCATGAGGGCCTGACCGAAGTGCGCGACATGTGATGCCATGTCGTATCGGGCGGCTCAGGCTCGTCGCGTAAGCCTCGCGGCGAAGAACCCGTCGAGACCGATGAGCGGCGGATCGAGCCGGGCCGGGTGGCACGGCAGGCTGCGGAGTTCGCCCAAGGAGGTGATGCTGGCCGACAAGCCGCCGATCTCGTCCGGAGTGATCGGCGAACGGACGAGGTCCGGATTGCGGCGCAGGAGCGCGGCAATCTGCATTTCGCCCTCTTCCGGCTCGATGGAGCAGGTGCAATAGACCAGCCGCCCACCGGGGCGGAGCAGCGTGGCGGCACGATCGAGCATACGGCTCTGCAGAGCCGACAGGGTGATGATGTCGGACGCTCGCTTGATCCATCCGACGTCGGGATGGCGCCGCATCGTGCCGGTCGCCGTACAAGGCGCGTCGAGCAGAATGGCGTCGAAGGGCTGCGCCGCCGAGTAGGCGGTAGCATCGGCCACCTCGGTCTCGGCGGTGAAGCCGAGACGCTCGAGATTGACGGCGAAACGCTTCAGGCGCTCCGCAGAGCGGTCCACGGCGGTGACGGTCGCGCCGGTGAGCAAGAGTTGCGCCGTCTTGCCGCCAGGAGCGGCGCAAAGGTCCGCGACTCGCTCGCCGGATTCCGTCTTGAGCAGGCGCGCCGGCAAAGCCGCTGCCGCGTCCTGCACCCACCACTCGCCCTCGGCATAGCCCGGCAATTCGGGCACCGGCGTCGCATTGGTGTGCAGCCGGATCGACCCCGACGCCAGCACGTCACCGTCGAGCCGCTCCGCCCAAAGCTCGGGATCGGACTTCACCGTCAGGTCGAGCGTGGCCTCGGAGCGATTGGCGGCCGCGATGGCGGCAGCCGTATCGTCCCCGTAGGTCTTGCGCCAGCGGGTCGCGAGCCACGTCGGCGTGTCGGCGAAAGGATCCTCGCTCTCGTGCTCGTCGCGTTGCCGCGCGATGTTGCGTGCGACGGCATTGGCCAGGGCGGCAAAGCCCTGGCTCGCTGGATCGAGCCGCACCGCCTGCACGCAGGCGTTGACGGCCGCGTGGTCGGGAATGTCGAGGAAGAGGATCTGAGCCGCCGTGACGACCAGGATCCACTCCAACTGGCCGCTCTTCTTCGGCAGACCCTTGTCGAGCAATCGGCCGATAAAGCGGCGCAGAGTCCCGAGCCGGCGCAGCGATACGATGACTATGGAGCGCGCCAGCGCCCGATCGCGATCGTCGATGGCGGTGACGAAGCGTGGGTGCTGAGCGGCTCCCGCCAGCGCCTCCTCGAGGCCGCGCCCGTTCATCACGACATCGCTGAGCGCCGCAGCCGCGGCGAGGCGACAGGCGAGCCCCGGCGGCAAGTCCGGCGGCGCCACCGGCATCTTCATGCCGGGTTTGGAGCGAAGGGGCCGGCCAGCGGGCGTACGAGGCGGCACGGTTCAGGAAACCGAAAGGTCAGAAAACGCGATGACCGCCCGGACGGCCACGTGGTTCAGCTTCATGAAGGGCCTTCCAACCGGCACACTTCGGTCGCATATCCGAAGGGCAACAGGCGACATACATAGGGGATACAGGCGATCTGGCTAGGCCTGCCTGCGTGCCCGACAAAGGTGGTGGAAGCGTGATGGACGACGAACAACCCACGAATTCTGCCGAGGCGACCGCGCTCGCGCCGAAGACGTCGGCAGACGGTGCCGCTGCGCGCGCTTTGGCCGAGGCTGAGGCCCGTCGCGCCGCCGCGAGGCGATCAGAAACCGAAGCAAGACCGCGGGAGATCAACGGGCGGCAGGGGCCCGAGCCCGTGCGCTACGGCGACTGGGAGAACAAGGGGATCGCGTCGGACTTCTGACGCCGACCCGCGCGCCACTGGACGGCGCGCGGGTGACCTGATGCCTCAGACGTCGCGCGAGCCCGGCGTGATCGTATCACCGGCCTTGCCGACGACCGTCTTGGCGTTGTCGCTCACGTCCTTGACGAAGTCGTGCAGGTTGTCTCCGGCTGACTGACGGACATTGCCGACCGCCTCGCCTGCCGCCGCTTTGAGCCCTTCGAGCTCGTGGCGGGCCGCATCGGTCGCCGTGTCTCGCAGGCGATGCGCCGTGCCGCCCATGAGGCTGTCTTCCGTGTCGGTCATGGGCAGCGCCGCACCGATGGCAGCTCCGATCGCCAGACCGATGGCGCCCAGGATCAGCGGCTGCTCGTCGAGCAGTGTCGACAGCTTGGATTTCACCTCGCCGCGGTCGTGGGGAATGTAGCGGGACAGGTTCTGCATGGCGTCACCGGCTTGCGAGGATGTGGAATCGTAGGCGTAAGAAGCTTGCCGCTTCACGGCGTCGGTCTGCGACACGCCGCGGTCGGCGATCGATGCCGCCGACGACGAATTGCGCGCCGGCGGGAACCTCGAAGGATTGCGCAGCATCGGCGGCCGCGTTCCGGACGAGTCCAGAGCTTCGAAGCCCGTCGTCTCAGCCTTCGCGGACCGTTTGGCGAAAAGCCCCAGGATCATGGCCGAGCCAGCCGCAATCAGCATGGATGGGATCGGGTACTGCTTGGCGACCCCCATCACGTTATCGGCGACGGTGGATGCGCCTATGCGGGCGTTGAAGACAACCTCCTCCATGACGTTCTCGGGCCGAAGGTTGTTGCGCAACTGCTCGAGGGTGGCGGCCAAGTTGGCCCGGGTGTCCTCCGCCTCATGAGCGACCGCGCTGGACGACTGCTTATCGCCGCTCATTTTACCTGCTCCTTCACGACGACGGCATCCTTGCCGAGTTGGTCGATCGCTTTTTTGGGCATCAACTTATCCGCGGACAGGCGCTTCAACGCGATGACGAGAGCAATGACGCCGATGAGGGCGAACACGCCCCCGACGATGAAATAGGCCAGCCACGCCACGACGCCGAAAAAGATGATCAGTTCGACGATTCCGAACAGGATGATGAAAAGCCCGACGATCAGCAGGACCGCAGCCACCAGCATGATGATGACGGCGTTGATGGCGAGCGATATCTTCTCGGACAGTTCGGTGCGGACGAGCCGGATCTCCGTCTCGAACAGCGTCGTCATCTGCGACAGTGCGTCGGCGAAGAGAGAGGGCGTCGATGGACGTCCCTGAGGTTCGACGGTCATGGGGTCACTCCGCTCCGACCCATCAGACGTGGCGGTCGGCGAAGGCCGCCGGATCATCGACCATCGGGACATCGCTCTTGAAGAAGCGCGACAGGAGGAACCCGGCCAGTACCGCGCCGCCGAAGAAGGCGACCGGCTGGCGACGTCCGAAGCTCGCCACCGTCGCGAGAACCTCCCCGATGTCCCGCGACCGAAAGTCCTCAGCCACCTTGTCGACGTTGTCTGCGGCACTGCGCACAAGCCGCGCCATATGGGGATTGGTCTGATCGAGATTGTCGGCGGCCGAATGCGCGGCCTTCGCCACGCCGGCGATCTTGTCGGCCCCGGCGGATTTCTGCTGGTCGACGATGTCGTTCAGCCGAGCCCGTGCCTGTTCGGCGATCGACGATGCGACGCCTTTGGCCTCCTCGGCCGTTTCAGACGCCTTGTCGCGGATGGACGACGTGTCGGAATGGCTGCCGAACCGGCCCTCGACGCTATCGGCCGCGCTTTGCGCCGCGTCGCGCCGCAGATCCTGGAAGCGCGCGTTCAGATCGTCCTTGGCCCTGGCTGTCTGGGCTCCGAAGCTCGAATTCGAATCGGTGTCGAAAGGGTAAGCCATCGCGTCCTCCAGCCAGCGGGGGCCGGGGGCGCGTATCGCGCCGCATCCACCCCCCATGTCGGCGAGCCAACGTGGCGAGCGACGACGCGGTTCCGGGTAGGTCTCACTGCGCTGCGGAATTCAGATGCAAGCCGTCAAGGCATCATGACGACCGGGGTTCCGACGGCGACACGGTCGAAAAGATCCAAGATGTCGCGGTTGTACATGCGGATACAGCCATACGACGCCGCCGTACCGATGCTGGTCGGGCGGTTGGTGCCGTGGATGGCATATTCGCCGCCGGTCAAAGTCAGCGCCCTCACACCCATCGGATTGTGCGGGGATCCGCCGGGAATGTAGTTGGGCAGCCAAGGTTCGGCGCGCTTGACCTCGGCCGGGGGCGCCCAGGCTGGATTGCGGTATTTGCCGTCGATGGACACGGTCCCGCGCCATTGCTTGCCGGACTTGCCGACCGCGACCGGATAGGAGATCGGCGTTCCGTCCTCCGTGATGACAAAGAGGCGGCGCTGGGACTGGCTGATCACCACGGTGCCGGGTGCATAGCCGGTGACGCCCTCGTAGCTGGCGGCACGGGCCGGCGACACCGCCGTGTAGAGCACCATCAAGGCCGCGACGACGATGCAGCAGGCCAGCATGACGTGGGTGACCATCGCTCCGCGATGACCCAGCCGAGGCCGGCTGTCGAACCCTGCGCGCTGCGTGACGTCCATGTGAAACGCTCCTGGCCGATCTCGTCCGACCGCTGGCGCAACCTGACTCCCGGCGGCTGAATGGGGCGTTACCCGCCGCCCGCCCGCCGCCGCAAGCTGCCGGAAAGGTGAACGATTAAGACCGTTCCCGAACCGGCGCCGGCGCCCAAAAAGGAGCGCCGGGCCGTCGCTCAGCGCCGGTTGGCGACGAGGTCGTCGACCACCGACGGATCCGCCAGGGTCGACGTATCGCCGAGGCTACCGAACTCGTTCTCGGCGATCTTGCGCAGAATGCGACGCATGATCTTGCCGGATCGCGTCTTGGGCAGGCCCGGGGCGAACTGGATCACGTCGGGCGACGCGATCGGGCCGATCTCCTGGCGCACGTGGGCCACGAGATCCTTGCGCAGAGTCTCGGTGGCCTCGACGCCGGCCATCAGGGTGACATAGGCGTAGATACCCTGCCCCTTCACGTCGTGCGGGAAGCCGACGACGGCGGCCTCGGAGACGCTGTCATGCGCCACGAGGGCGCTTTCGACCTCCGCCGTGCCCATGCGGTGACCCGACACGTTGATCACATCGTCGACGCGGCCGGTGATCCAGTAATAGCCGTCCTCGTCGCGGCGGCATCCGTCGCCGGTGAAATACTTGCCGGCATAGGCCGAGAAATAGGTCTCCTCGAAACGCTTGTGGTCGCCGTAGACGGTGCGCATCTGGCCGGGCCAGCTGTCGGCGATGACGAGATTGCCCTCGCAGGCGCCGTCGAGCACCCGCCCTTCGGCATCGACCACCTCCGGCTTCACGCCGAAGAAGGGCCGCGTGGCCGAACCGGCTTTCAGCCTCGTGGCGCCGGGCAGCGGCGTGATCAGGATCCCGCCGGTCTCGGTCTGCCACCAGGTGTCCACGATCGGGCAGCGGCCATCGCCCACCACGCGGTGATACCATTCCCAGGCCTCGGGATTGATCGGCTCGCCGACGGAACCGAGCAGGCGCAGGCTGGCGCGGCTGGTCCGCTTCACCGGCTCGTCCCCTGCCCCCATCAGGGCGCGGATGGCGGTCGGGGCCGTGTAGAGGATCGACACCTTGTGCTTGTCGACGACCTCCCAGAGGCGCGACACGCTGGGATAATTGGGGACGCCCTCGAACATCAGCGTCGTGGCGCCGTTGGCGAGCGGGCCGTAGACGATGTAGCTGTGGCCCGTTACCCAGCCCACATCCGCCGTGCACCAGTAGATGTCGTCGTCGTGCAGGTCGAAGACGTATTGATGCGTCATCGCCGCATAGACGAGATAGCCCCCGGTCGTGTGCAGCACGCCCTTGGGCTGGCCGGTGGAGCCGGACGTGTAGAGGATGAAGAGTGGCGCCTCTGCGTCCATCTCCTCGGCCGGGCAATCGTCGCCGACCTCTCGGGCCGCCTCGTCGTAGTAGACGTCGCGCCCCGCCGTCATGGCGACCGCGGCGCCGGTGCGCTTCACCACGACCACATGCTCGACGATGCCCGCCTTCTCGATGGCGGCATCGACGTTCTTCTTCAGCGGCACGGTGCGGCCGCCGCGCAAGGCTTCGTCGGCGGTGATGA
>JAYVMK010000165.1:0-6979 GCA_043758995.1 Lichenibacterium sp.
GTCGCGGGCCAAGATCCGGATCCTGGACGGCGCCGGCAACTCGGTCAACGCCTCCAGCATCGACTGGACGTCGCAGAAGGCCACCAACTACATCCTGCGGCAGGATTCGGGTGCCGCCAATTCGCTCGGCAACATTCGCATCAACATGCCGAACAAGTTCGCCGTCTACATGCATGACACGCCCTCGAAGCGCTTCTTCGGCGGCGACTATCGCTTCCTGTCGCATGGCTGCGTGCGCGTCGAAGGCGTCTTCGATCTCGCCGCCTGGCTGCTCGAAGGCACCTCGGGAGCCCCGGCCGGCACCTGGACCAAGGATGCCATGCTGGCGCAGGTCAAGACCGGCGACCACGAGGACATCAAGCTGGTGAAGCCCGTGCCGGTGGCCTGGGTCTATCTGACCGGCTGGGCGGACCCCTCAGGCACCGTGCAGTTCCGCGACGACGTCTACGGCATCGACACGGTGGGCGCCAACGTCCAGGCGCAGGCCGACCCGATCGCTTCGACCATCACCAAGAACTGACGCCGACGGCCTCTCTCTTCCTTGGTGGATTCGCTCTAACGTTCTTCCACGGTCATGGCCGGGCTTGTCCCGGCCACCCACGCCGCGCCGCTGCACCGACGTGACGGATCGGGCTCATTCGCTGTCGATCCGCCGCTGAACGGTGCGGCGTGGATGAGCGGCACAAGGCCGGTAACGGGCTGGATGGACAGAGACGGTCCCTTGCTCAACGTTCGCCGTCCGTCCTGACCGGGTTTCGACCTTGCCGATCATCGATCCCGCCCTCGCCGAGGCCTTGACCGTCACGGGGCTGCTCACGCTGGGGGGGATCGTGCCGTTGCCCCGCGTCCTCGTCTGCATCGGCGCGGGCGGCGTGTTGGGCTGGTCGGCCATGCTGCCGACAATGCTCGGCAGCGCCATTGGCGCGGCGTTTGGATTCCTCCTGGCCCGCTTCGTTTTCGCCGACGTGATCCGCCGCTTTCTAGCTTCCCGTCCGCGCATGAGCGGCGTGATGCGGGCCGTGGAAGCCGAAGGCTGGCGCGTCATCGGTTTGCTGCGCCTGGCCTCGCCCGTGCCGAGCCCGGTCATCAACCTCGCCTGCGGTGTCTCCCGCATGGCCTTCGGCGAATACATCCTCACCAGCACGGTCGGGATCCTGCCCCAGACCCTCCTCTTCGTCTATCTCGGCCGGGCCGGCCACGAAGCCCTGGAGAGCCGCTCGCTGTGGAGCCTGAATGGCCTCACGGCCGCGATCGGCATCGTCCTGACCGTCGTCGCGCTGTGGCGACTGAGGGTGGCCGCCCAACGGCAGTCGGCGCGGATGCTGGCGGACGCGGAGGCTCCGGCGGCCTGAAATCGCCGAACGGGCGTCATGCGTCGATCAGCGTCTGCGGAGCGGTGTGAGCATTGTACCTGCAGGTTGGACCCCGGCTTGGACGCTTCCGTCACGTGACCGCGCGCAGCGGGCACGCTACATCTCGTCCATGACCGATCCCGTCCTCGACGATGCCGCCCTTCGCCACAAGCTCAAGATGGCCCACCGCAAGGCCGTGCAGGACGCCGAAGTGGCGTCGAAGCCTATCGCCGAGAAGGGCCTGTTGATGGTCAATACCGGCCCCGGCAAGGGCAAGTCGACGGCGGCGTTCGGCCTCGTGCTCCGGGCGTTGGGGCACGGCTGGCCGGTCGGCGTCGTGCAGTTCATCAAGGGCGCCTGGGATACGGGCGAGCGCCGCCTGCTCGAAGGGTCGGACCTCGTGCGCTGGCACTCCATGGGCGAGGGTTTTACCTGGGAGACGCAGGATCGCGATCGCGACGTCGCCGCCGCCGAGGCCGCCTGGGTCAAGGCGCGCGAGTTGATGGCCGACCCTGCGATCCGCCTCGTCGTGCTCGACGAGCTCAACATCGCGCTGCGCTACGACTACCTGCCGCTGGCCGGCGTCGTCGCCGAACTCCAGAACCGCCGTCCGGGCCTGCACGTCGTCGTGACGGGCCGCAACGCCAAGCCGGAACTGGTCGAGGCCGCCGATCTCGTCACCGAATTCGGCGCCACCAAGCACCATTTCGCCGCCGGCGTGAAGGCGCAGGCGGGGATCGAGTTCTGAAGGTGGGCTTCGTGTTCCACGCCTCCCGCCGCTCATCCCCGCGAGGGGTGGCGGCCGGCGTCGCATCAGGTCATGACGATCGGTCTTTCATCCCCGCGCGCTGGATCTCCCCATGAGCGGGGATGAGCGGGACGGGAGAGGCGTCGCCCGCGCCCTCATGCTGCAGGGCACGGGGTCGGATGTCGGAAAATCGCTGATCGTCGCCGGCTTGGCCCGCGCCTATGCGCGGCGCGGCCTCGCGGTGCGGCCGTTCAAGCCGCAGAACATGTCCAACAATGCCGCCGTGACGGCCGATGGCGGCGAGATCGGCCGCGCGCAGGCGCTGCAGGCCCGGGCCGCCGGCGTGCCGCCCTCCGTCCATATGAACCCCGTGCTGCTGAAGCCGCAAAGCGAGATCGGCAGCCAGGTCGTGGTGCAGGGCCACGTCCTCGGCAACGCCAAGGCGCGCGACTATCAGGGCTGGAAACCGCGGCTGATGGAGGCCGTGCTCGACAGTTTCGGGCGGATGCGGGCGGAAGCCGACCTCGTCCTCGTCGAGGGGGCGGGCTCGCCCGCCGAAGTCAATCTGCGCGCCAACGACATCGCCAATATGGGCTTCGCCCGCCGCGCCCAAGTGCCGGTGGTGCTGATCGGCGACATCGACCGGGGCGGCGTCATCGCGCAGATCGTCGGCACCCATGCGGTCATCAATCCGGAGGATGCCGCCATGGTGTCGGGCTTCCTGGTCAACAAGTTTCGCGGCGACCCGACGCTCTTCGCCGACGGGATGGCGATCATCGCGCAGCGCACCGGTTGGCCGGCGCTGGGCCTCGTGCCGCATTTCGCCGAGGCCGGCCGCCTGCCGGCCGAGGACGCCGTGGTGCTGCAGCGGCGCAGTGCCGGTCGCGACGGAGCGGCGCTCAGGATCTGCGTCCCCTTGCTGCCCAGCATCTCCAACTTCGACGATCTCGATCCCCTGCGGCTCGAGCCCGCCGTCGACCTCGTCATGGTGCGGGGCGGCGAGCCCATCCCGTCTTGCGGGCTCGTGGTCCTGCCGGGTTCGAAGGCGACCGTCGCCGATCTCGCGGCGCTGCGGCGCGAGGGCTGGGACGTCGATATCCTGTCGCATGTCCGCCAAGGCGGGCAGGTGCTGGGCCTCTGCGGCGGCTATCAGATGCTCGGGCGACGCGTCGCCGACCCGGACGGGATCGAGGGGCCGTCGGGCGAGAGCGACGGCCTGGGACTGCTCGACGTCGAGACGGTGCTGACCGGCACCAAGCGGCTCCGTCCCGTGACCGGGCGCACCGTCGCGGATGCGCTGCCCTTCGCCGGTTACGAGATGCATATGGGCGAAACCTCCGGCGCCGGCCTGAAGCGCCCCCTTCTGCGGTTCGATGACGGCACAACGGATGGCGCCGTGTCGCCCGACGGCCGGGTCAGCGGCTGCTACGTCCACGGATTCCTGGCCGACGACCGCCAGCGCGCAGCCTGGCTCACGCGCCTCGGCGCGCCACCCTCCGACCTCGCCTACGAGGCCGAGGTCGACCGCGTGCTCGACGCGCTTGCCGACCATCTCGCCCGCCACATCGACCTCGACCGGTTGTTGGCGCTGGCGCGATGAGGCGAGGGCGTCGACGGCCGTCCTGACGCGGCCGGAGCGGACCGGCGTCGACAATTCGGCAATCCGGCTCAGAGCGCGCGGCCGCTGCGGTGCTCCGTCGAACCTCGCGAAAAGTCTATCGAGAGTTGCGAAGCTTGGGCTCAACCTTTTGCGGCTCTGCCGCATCTCGGGATCCTGTCGGTCGTCGTGGTCGTCATCGCGGGCCTGGCCATGGCGGCACCGCATATCGGCCGGCATGTCTTACGGATTCGGGAAGGCGAGAGCCGGGCAACGGCGGCGTTCGACGCGTTCAAGGCCATCATGGCGATGACGGGTGTGGTCCTGGCCTTCGCGCTGGTTCAGGCCAACGGCAATCTTCATAAGATCGAGGGAATCGTCGACAAGGAAGCGGCAGCCTGGCGGCGACCGATCGTGCGCTGCTGCGCAGAGGCAATCCGGCGCTCGTCGTGCTGCGGCGAGCCCTCGCCGCCTATGGCCAATCGATCATCGTCGACGAATGGCCGACCCTCGCCGAGGGGGACTGCAGCGACGAGACCGATCAGGCCTTCAACGCCCTGTCCCGGCAGGCCCCCGCCGTCTTTCCGGCCGATGCCCGCCAGCAGACCATGTTCGCCGAACCCCTGAAGAATCTCGACGCCATGGCGGATCTGCGCGAACGGTGTCTCGCCGAAAGCCTATCCGAACTGCCCGACTTCTTCCGGGTCACCACGGCCGGCCTGATGGGCGTGGCCTTCGCGCTCGGCCTCATGGCCGACGCCACGCTGGCCACGACGATCAGCCTCGGCGCTCCGGCGGCCGCCGTGGCCCTGGTCCTGAACGCCCGCCGGGTTTGACGAGCGACGCTTCGAACACCCCAATGTCGCTCGTCGAGTTCGCGGACGAGCGGTAGGCCGGTCCGGTCAGACGAGGGCCGTCTCAGCCGAGCGCCCCCACCGGGGCGCGTGCCACGCCGACGGCTTCGAGCGCGGCCGCGACGCGGAGTACGAGGTCCTCGCGCCAGGGCGGCCCGATGACCTGGACGCCCAGCGGCAGGGTCTCGCCCGGGAGCCAGACCGGCACGGCCGCCACCGGCAGACCGATGCAGGAGATCGGCTGGGTGTAGATGCCGAGATTGGCCCGCACCGGCAGGGTGACGCCGCCGACCGTCATCTCGGTCTGGCCGAGCCTCGGGGCGGGGCAGGGCGTCGAAGGTGCCAGCAGCACGTCAACGGTCTCGAAGAGGCGCGCCGCATCCTCGGCGAAGTGCCGCCGGAGCTTCTGCGCCTGGATGGTCCAGGCGGCCGGTAGCAGGGCACCGGCAACGAGCCGGTCGCGCACCGCGGGATCGAAATCGGCGCCGCGCGTCGTCAGGCGATCGAGATGAAGGGCTGCGCCCTCCGTCATGGTGATCAGGAAGGCGGCGGCGCGGGCACGATCGGCCTCGGGCAGCTTCACGGTCCGGCTGGCGCCGAGCGCTGCGGCGCAGCGGGCGACGGCGGCGAAGGCCGCCGGCTCGCCGCGTTCGGCGAAATAGCCGCCCAGCGTCGCGATGCGCAGGCCCGCGATGCCGGTCCCGAGGCATGGCACCGTAGCCTCGAAGGGCGGGTTCGCGCAGGCCGGATCGTCGGGATCCGAACCCTGCAGGGCGTCGTAGCAGAGCGCCAGATCCTCGGCCGAGCGCGCGAAGGGACCGAGATGGTCGAGGCTCGCCACGAAGGGGAAGCTGCGCGTCCGGCTGAGCCGCCCGTAGGTGGGTTTCAGGCCGAACAGCCCGCAGAGTGCCGAGGGCACCCGGATAGAGCCATTGGTGTCCGACCCGAGAGCGAGCGGCACGAAGCCCGCCGCCACCGCCGCCGCCGAACCGCCCGAGGAGCCGCCGCTCATACGCGTGAGGTCGTGCGGGTTGCGGGACGGTCCGTCGTGCAGGTTCTCGCCCGTGAAATCATAGGCATATTCGCCCATGTTGAGCGCGCCGAGGCAGATCGCGCCCGCGGCCTCCAGCCGCTCGACCAGGACGGCGTCGCGCTCCGCCGGGGGAGCGTCGCGGTTGATGCGCGAGCCGGCGCGCGTCGGGATGCCGGCGAGGTCGAACAGGTTCTTCACTGCGAAGGGCACGCCGGCCAGCGCACCGAGGCTCCGGCCCGCGGCGCGGGCGGCATCCGCGGCCCGCGCCTTCGCCAGAGCCCGCTCGGCCCCGACATGCGTGAAGGCGCCGACCTTCCCGTCGAGCGTTGCGATCCGGTCGAGCGCAGCCTCGACGACGGCTTCGGCCGTCACGGCACCGGAGGCGACGTCGCGGGCGATGGCGGTGGCGCTTCTCGCATGGAGATCAGTCATGACGTGTCTTCGCATCGATTGGCGTGAACACCGGGGCGGGCTCGGCGTGATCCCCGATCGGCCTGGAGAGGACCAGCGCCGCCATGATGGCGGCGATGCGCAGGTTCGCGGCGACGGCGGCGCGTTGCTCGACCGGAATGTCGAGCCCGAGCCCCGGCGCCATCGCATCCATCACGGCTTCGGGGTCGAAGGGCTTGTTCATGGTCTCACCGCCGCCTCGAGCGCCGCGAAGGGCGCCACCCAACCCACGATCCCGCCCTGGGCGGTGATCATCCGCAGCGTCGCGGCCTTGAAGTCCGGGAAGTAGCTTTCGGTCGCGTCGGAGATCAGCAGACACTCGAAGCCGCGGTCGTTGGCCTCGCGCATGGAGGTCTGGACGCAGACTTCGGTGGTGACGCCGGCGAAGACCAGATGGGTGATGTCCCGCTCGCGCAGCGTCGCCTCGACGCCGGTCGCGTGGAACATGCCCTTGCCGGGCTTGTCGATGACGATCTCGCCGGGGATCGGCGCGCAGGCGTCGAGAATAGCATTGCCGGGCTCGCCGCGCACCAGAAGCCGCCCCATCGGGCCGGGATCGCCGATCCGGATCGTGCCGCCGCCGCGCCGGAGTTTCGCCGGCGGGCAATCGGAGAGGTCGGGGGCATGGCTCTCACGTGTGTGGAGGACCGGCCAACCCTGGGCACGGAACAGGGCGATGAGGGCAGCCACGGTCGGCACGATAGCGAGAAGCGGCTCGACATCGTTGCCGAGCGCATGGCCGAATCCACCCGGCTCGACGAAGTCGCACTGCATGTCGATGACGACGAGCGCGGTGCGGCCGGGGTCGAGCGGGTAGGGATCGGGGTCGGCGGGGATCTCGATCATAGGGCGAGCGCTTTCTCCGACCGCTCGTGCCCGCGGATGCGGGCATCCAGCGCAAGACGTCGGCCGGAGTCCGGCCACGATGGGAACTGTCCAGCGTGG
>JAYVMK010000166.1:0-13247 GCA_043758995.1 Lichenibacterium sp.
CTCACGGGAGGGATCGCGGCGCGTCCGAAGGTCGGAATGACCTCCGTGACGTCGGCCTTCGCCGCCGTGGAGGCGCTGGGGCGCTCGCTCGCGCTGGAACTCGGCCCGATCCGGGTGAACACCATCCGGCCCGGCTTCATCGATACCGAGTTCTGGACCTTCCTCTCCGAGGCCGACGCGGCCGCCGTCCGCGACAAGGTGCGAGCGAACTTTCCGGCGCGCCGCCTCGGCCAACCGGCCGACGTCGGGCACGCCGCCGTGTTCCTGATGACCAATCCCTACGTCACCGGCACAGTCCTCGATGTCACCGGCGGCGAGCAGCTCGTCGACTGGATATTCTAAGATCGTTTGAAGATCGACAGACCTTTGCGGTCGTCTCGACTCCCCTCTCCTTGTGGAGAGGGGCTGGGGTGAGGGCTCATGATGCGTCGTGAGTTGCGCTTTCCGCTGCTCAGAAAGCCTTGAATGGGTCGGCGAACCTCACCCCTTGATCCTTCTCCACGAGGGCTACCGTGTTCACCTATCCCGCGTACGTCATAGCCTGAACGGTTACGGTGCGCGTCTCCCCCCGGAACGGGGAGGCTGTCGCCGCGAAGCGATAAAGGGTGGGGTCACCGGCGGTGAGTGGCGCTCCGCGCCACAAGACCCCTTCCGTCGAAGCTTCGCTTCGACACCTTCACCGTCGCGGGGAAGGATAGCGGCCTTGCTCGGCGTGCAGTCCACCGAGCCGTATGAATCGTGTAGCCACAAGGAACAGGGGGAGGCTTCTGGCGTCGCAGTGCATGCGAGTCTCTTGCGGCCCCGCGACGGTAGAGGTGGCGGCCGCGCCGTCAGATCACGATCTGTGAACGCGGCATCAGGCCAAGGAGGCATGCCATCCGTTGCTTTCGACAGGAACCCAGCGAATGAACCGTGGAGCAATGCTGGCCGGCCTCGTCATCGTCGTGGCCGCTTGCGCGGTGGCGGCGTGGATGAGCTTCGGCCGTCCGGCTCCTGCGCCCGCATCGCCGCCCGCCAAGGCCGACGATCCCGGCGCCATGGCACGGTCGAGCGGCCTCCCGCCTGCTCCCGCGGCCGCCAGCGCCGCCCGGGGCGCGGAGGTGTTTCACGTCTGCTCCGCCTGCCACTCCATTGGGCGAGGAGGCCCCGACGTCGACGGTCCGAACCTCTACGGCGTCGTCGGCGCTCCGATCGCCGAGCGTCGGCCGCGTTACGGCTATACGCAGGCGTTGAGAGACGTCGGCGGGATCTGGACCGAACAGCGGCTCGACGCATGGCTCACCCGTCCCGACGCCTTCGCCCCCGGCACAGCGATGCATTTCGTCGGACTCGACGACGCCAAGGATCGTGCGGCCGTCATCGCCTATCTCGCCACACAGGGGCCTAAGAAGTAACTGGCCATTGAACGAGATGTGCATGAGCACGGCGTTGCCTGGACTACTCGGTCCAAGCCACGCCAGTGGCCTCGGAAGATGTCCGATGGCTCATGACGACTGCGCCGCTGCGATATCCTCTTTAGCTACACGTCGACAGGACGGTTCGGCCTGTTCTCACGCTGTGCATAGGCTTGCCGTTAGGGCAAATCCGCCGGTAGTTCTTTCTCAGGATCGGTGACTGGCGCATGTTGCCGGCGGCGGCCGGTGCCGGCAGGGTCGCGATCAGCGCGGCGACGCTGAAGGCGGTCAGAAGCGTTTTGATCAAAGGGTGTCCTCTCGGCAATGTGCAATGAGGAGCTGCGTCTGCGATGCGGAAGCCTCAACGAGCGGTATAGCGCAGAGGCGGTCCGCCGTCCGTGTCCTGCCGGACACGGCGTCCGAGAAAGCTAAGCTTCCGCTCAGTCCTTGAGGGCCATGCCCCTGACGAAAAGCGCGACGCCCGCCTGCAACCGCCGATCCACCTGTTCGAGGTCGGTGTCGATGCCCAGCATGGCGACGCGGGTCTGACGGCCGAGGATGAGGCTGAGAAAGAGGTCGGCGGCGAGTTCGCCGTCGCTGACCGCGATCTGCCCGTCGGCGGCGAAATGCTCGAGCACCGCCGCCACCGAGGCGTTGGAGCGCTGCCATCCTTCCCGATGCACCAGCATGGCGATGTCCGGAAAACGCGTCGCCTGGGCCATGACGATGCGTTTGATCGCCACCGCTTCCGGCGTGAGCGCCGCCGCCACCATGCGCCGCCCCATGGCCAGCAGCACGTCCTCGACCCGGTCTCCCGGGGCCGGGACTTCGATTTCGCTGACGGCCAGCCAGCGGTCGATCTGGCGTCGGAACACCGCGACGAAGAGCTCGCCCTTGTCGCGATAGCGGGCGTAGAGCGTCGCCTTGCCGATGCTCGCCGCTTCCGCCACGGCGTCGACCGTCGTGCCGTCGAAGCCGCGCTCCATGAACATGGCGGCCGCGATATCGATAAGCCGCGCGTCGCGCCGCAGCGCCTCTTCCTGCGAGGGCCGGCCGCCCGAGCCGCGACGGCTCTTGCGAGGCTCGGACCCGTCGATGATCGGAGCTGAGGAGGGGGCATCGAACGTCATGCCGCTTTATAGCTCTTGCGTTCACCTTTGCCTGTGATCATAACAGAACGATACCGTTTTGTTCAATTGGGCGATCGACGCAATGGACGGCATCTCCTCGGCTCGGCAGGCCTTCGATCCCGGAACTCGTGACGCCGGCGAGCGCGACGAGGCACTGGCGCGCAGCGCGTCGCCCGAGACCGTGCCGGCACCCTTGGCGCGCGTTCCGGCAAGCCCGACGTCGCCGCAGCAGGCTGCCGCTCCGCAGCCGGCCACGCCGCCCGGCAAGCCGACGCGGAAGGGCAAGGGGAGGGCGATCGTCGCCGCCATCCTGGCGGCCGGTCTCGCGGGCGGTGGCTACTACGGCTGGGGCTGGTGGACCGTCGGTCGCTTCCAGGAAACCACCGACAATGCCTTTCTGCAGGCCGACAAGGTGACGGTGGCGCCGCGGATCGCGGGCGTCGTCGCCACCGTGGCGGTGGGGGACAATCAGTCGGTCCATGCCGGTGACGTGGTCGCCACGATCGACGATCGCGACGCCCGCATCCAGGTCGACGGAGCCCGGGCGGACCTCGCCAAGGCTCAGGCGCAGCTCGAAGGCTACAAGGCCGCCGTGGTGCAGCAGCTGGCGACCGTGGCGTCCAATCAGGCCGACGTCGCCAATGCCGAAGCTGGCCTCGCCTTCTCGACGCAGGAGGCCAAGCGCTACGCCGACCTCATGACCTCGGGGGCCGGCACCTCGCAGCGCGCCCAGCAGACCGATGCCGACCTCCGCCAGCACCGCGCGACGCTCGACAAGGATCGCGCCACGCTCGACGCCGCCGAGAAGCAGGTGAAGACCTACGAGGCCCTGGCGCAGAGCGCCAAGGCCGGCATCGATTCGGCGCAGGCCAAGCTCGATCAGGCGCAGTTGAGCCTGACCTACACGGTGGTGCGTGCGCCGATCGATGGTATCGTGGGCGATCGGTCGGTGCGGGTCGGCGAGATGGTGCAGGCCGGAATGGGGCTTCTCACCGTCGTGCCGATGGGCCGCGACATCTATCTCGTGGCCAATTTCAAGGAGACGCAGCTCGGCGCCATGACGGTGGGCCAGTCGGTCGGCTTCACCGTCGATGCCTTCGGCAGCCATGAATTCCATGGGACGGTGGAGAGCTTCTCGCCCGGCACCGGTGCCCAATTCGCACTCCTGCCGCCCGAGAATGCCACGGGCAACTTCACCAAGGTGGTGCAGCGCGTGCCGGAGAAGATCCGCCTGGCCGACAACGACCCTCTCCTCGACCGCCTGCGCCCCGGCCTCTCGGTCGAGGCCACGGTCGAGACGCGCACCGACCACGCCGCCGCGGCACCCACGCGGCTCGGCCTCGCCGCAACCCGCTGACGTCCGAAGCGCCGCGCCACCATGCCCGACACTGACAAGGCCTCACTGCGCCAATGGCTGGCGGTCGCAGCCGCGATCCTCGGCGCCTTCACGGCCATCCTCGATATCCAGATCACCAACTCCTCGCTCAGCGACATCGAGGGGGCGCTCGGCGCCTCGTCGGACGAGGGGAGTTGGATCTCGACCGCCTATCTGATGGCGGAGATCATCGTCATTCCACTCACGGGCTGGCTCGGCTCGATCTTCGGGCTCCGGCGCTATCTCGCCGTCAATACGGGCCTCTTCATCGGGTTCTCCATCGCCTGCGCGCTCTCGACCAGCCTGCCCGAAATGATCCTGTTCCGCGCCGGCCAGGGTTTTACCGGCGGCGTGCTGATCCCGACGGCGATCAGCATCGTGCGGACGCGCCTGCCGAGATCCCAGCAGGCCGTGGGGATCGCGCTCTTCGGCCTTACCGCCACGTTCGCCCCCGCCATCGGGCCGACGGTCGGCGGCTGGCTGACCGACAACCTGTCCTGGCACTACATCTTCTACCTGAACCTCGTCCCGGGGCCCCTGGCGCTGGCGCTGCAGCTCTACGCGCTCGACAAGGCGCCGCTGAAGCTCGAGGAGCTCGTCCGCGGCGATTGGCTCGGCATCGCCTTGATGGCAACCGGCCTACCGGCGCTGACCTTCGTGCTCGAAGAGGGTCAGCGGAAGGACTGGTTCGGCTCGCCGGCCATCGTCGACGGTACGCTGCTCGCCATGCTCGGGATCGGCGGCTTCATCCTGCGCGAGTTCATGGCGGAACGGCCCTTCATCAACCTTCGGGTCTTGAAGAACCGTTCGGTCGGCGGCGGCTGCCTGCTGATGACTGTGCTCGGCGCCGTGTCCTATGGATCGATTTACGTCATCCCGGTCTATTGCGCCCAGATCCAAGGCTATAATGCCGAGCAGATCGGCTACGTGGTGATGTGGAGCGGCTTGCCGCAACTCCTGCTGTTTCCCGCCATGCCGCTCCTGATGAAACGCTTCGATCCGCGGCTGCTGGTCGTCGCCGGCACGCTGCTCTTCGCGGCGAGTTGCTTCATCAACGTCGGCCTTTCCCACGATGTCGGGATGGACCAACTGATCCTGCCGCAATTGCTGCGCGCGGCCGGCCAACCGCTCTTCACGGTGCCGCTGTCGCAGATGTCGACGGCGGGCCTCGCGCCGCGCGATACGGCCGACGCCTCGGCCCTGTCCAACATGATGCGGAACCTCGGCGGCTCGATCGGCATCGCCATGCTGTCGACCATGATCGAGCGGCGCGAGCACATGCATTTCTCCGTCCTGGCCGAGGCCATGACGCAGAACGGCGCGCTGACGCAGTCCCGGATTGCGCTGCTGACCCAGGCCATGCAGGCCCATGTCGTCGATCCGCTCGCGGCCCGCGCCCAGGCTCTCGCCACCATCGCCGGACAGGCGCGGCGCGAGGCCTATGTCATGGCGTATAGCGACGCCTTCTGGATCATCGGTGTGGGCCTGATCCTCAGCCTCGCCGCCGTCGCGCTGCTGAAGAGGCCGCAGAGAGCCGCGGCGCCGGTCGAGGCGCATTGATCCGAGCGGCCCCTTCCGAAAGCGGGTAGAAGCGGGCTCCTTCTCTCGAGCCGCGCGGCACGCCACCATGGACGAGATCGAAAGCTTCGCCGTCGCAGGCCTCGCGGCGCCGCACCCGCTCGCCGCCGCCGCCGGTCGCGAGATCCTGATCGAAGGCGGAAACCTCATCGAGGCCGCCATCGCGGCGGCCGCCGTCAGCGCCGTCGTGGTGCCGGACCGCAACGGCCTCGGCGGCGATGCCGTGTGGCTGATCCGCGAGCCGGGCCCGCGCGGCCGCACGCGGGTGCTCGATGGCCGCGGATTGGTCGGCGCGGCGGCGCGCCTGTCCTACTATCGCCAGCGCAACCTCGAGAGCGTGCCGCTGCACGGCGCCGATTCCGTGCTGGTCGCGCCGGGCGCCGTGGCGGCCTGGATCGAGGCTCGGGCGCTGTCCGCCGCGATGGGCGGACGGCTACCGCTGGAGCGACTCCTGACACCCGCCATCAAGGCGGCGCGCGACGGCTGGTCCATCACGGCGCGAGACATCGGCGCCCTGGCGGCGGCGGCTCCGACGCTGTCTGCCGCGCCGGGTTTCGTGGCGACCTTCCTGGTCGAGGGCGAACTCCCGAAACCCGACACGCTGCGCCGCAACCCGGCCCTCGGTGCTACGCTGGACTATCTGGCGACGAAGAGCCTGGAGGATCTCTACCGCGGCGACGTCGGCCGTGAATTCGCCGCCGATCTCGCGGCGTTGCCGACGCCGCTCGCCCGCGACGACCTGCGCGGCACCGAGGCGCGCTGGCGCGAACCCCACCTGCTCGACCTCGGCCGACACTCCCTCTCGGTGCCCCCGACGCGATCGGGTCTCTGGGCCGCCGTGACACTGGGCCTCTATGCCGGGCTTGGAGACGCGGGCCTCGCGGCCGCGGCCCAGGACGGATTCGAGCGCTGGCATGGGCTCGTGGCGAGCCTCCGCGCCGCCGACGAGATGCTCGACGCGGCGGAATCCGCAGGTGCAGAGGTGGCCGATGTGCTCGATGTCGCGAAGCTCGGCAGCGCCAGTCTTGCGCTCGACCGAGAACGCGCCGCCCGCGCTGCGCCGGAGGCGGGACCTCTGCTCGACGAGGCTGCGGTCTGGATCGGTGTGGTCGATCGCGACGGTGGCGCCGTGTCGCTGGTCCAGACGCTCGGGGGTGCCTTCGGCTCAGGCGCCGTCTCGCGGCGGACCGGCATCCTCCTCGGCAATCGCGGCGCCGCCCTGGCGGTGGATCCCGATCTCGGACCCGTGCTGCGGCCGGGCCGCCGTCCTCCGCTCCGGGCCCTGCCGGCGATTTTCGCGGCGCCAAAGGAGAAGCGCGTCGCGGCGTTCGGCGCCGAAGGCCGGCAGGCCGTCGCCCTGGTCAGCGATCTGGTCAGCCGGCTGATCCGCGGCGCCAGCCTCGGCGACCTCGGCGAGGCACCCCGCATCGGCCTCGGCGCGACGCCGGACGGGCGCGATGTCGCCGTGCTCGTGGAGGAGGAGCGTCAACCCGGCGCGGCCTCGCGGTTGCGCTCGGCGGGACACGTGCTGGTACCCGTCGACGGGTTGGCCCTGAGGCGCGCGGGCCTCGTGCTCAGAGACGAGGCGGGACGCTTGGCTGCCACGTCGGACGAGGGCGCTGTCGCCGGGCTATGATCCTGACGACCTGCCTCAGACCGTGGTGTGAGCTTTGCCCGATCGTTCGGCAAAGCTGTCGATCGTGACGGAGTAATCGGGAAATCACCGAACTCGTCAGTATTTTCAACCGACCACGTCATGGAGGCAATGTCATCCGCTGGGCGGAAGGCGCAAGCGATGCCCGCGGCCTGAACGCCTCGGCTTACGCCGCCTCGCGCAATCCGACCCCGCCCGGTGCCAGGCTGGCCCGGATGATGTCGCACAGAGCGGCGGCGTTGTCGGAGCGGCCGGCGGGGGGGCGCAGCAGGCCGAGCCGGACGGTCGGCAGGCCCGGCAATCCGGATTCAGGCCCGAGGATCCGCTGGGTCGTCGTGTCCACGATGACGGTGGGCAGCACCGTCACGGCCTGTCCGCTGCGCACGATGGGCGCGATGGCGGCGTAATTGGTCGACATCAGGAACATGCGAGACGCGATGCCGGCTTTCTCCAGCTCGCCGAGCGCGACCTGCCGCCAGGCGCAGGCCGGCGTCGAGAGCGCCAGGGGGAGGGGCCGCTGCTGCTCGACAGGACCCGCGCGCAGCCCCGCCACCCAGCACAGCGACTCCTCGCGAAGGATCTCGACACCATGGATCTCGGCGCAATCGGTGACGATGCCGACGTCGATCTCGCCGTTCCGTACCCGTTCGGCGACGTCACTGCTGGGGTGGCAGAGGACCGACATCTCGACCTGCGGATAGCGGGTCGTGAACCGTCCCACGATGTCGGGCAGGAAGATCTCGGCATAATCGTCCGGGATCCCGAGAACGACGCGCCCGGTGAGGCCCACGGCCGTCAGATCGGCCAAGGCCGCAGCCTCGACCTGAAGCATGCGCCGCGCATGTTCGACGAGGCGCTCGCCATCGGCGGAGAGCCGGGTGCCGCGGCCGTGCTTGACGAACAGTGACCGATCGAGGCGCTCCTCCAGCCGCCGCACATGCATCGAAACGGCGCTCTGCGTCTTGTTCACCCGGTCGGCGGCTCGGGTGAAGCTGCCCGTGTCCACGATGGCCAGGAAGGAACGGAGTTGGTCGGTGTCGAGCATGATCGATGCCAAATTTCGATCGAACACATGAAAAGCATTCGTTGGACCCATTGATGGACCCGCCCCACCTTGTCGTCAAGGGCAACGGCGGTCGTTGCCCCTTGGAGGTCCCGCCATGCTGTTCATGCATATGAAGCCACAACCCACCGTCCCGGAGCGCGCCTGGACGATGCTCACCCGGTCGCTGACCCTCGCCCTCGCCGGTCTGGACACGATCGTTCTTTGGCCCTTCCGCGTGGCGGAAAGCCGCCGCATTCTCGAAGCCCTGGCGGCCATGAGCGACCACGACCTCCAGGATATCGGCGTCACGCGCTACGACCTTCGCGACTCGCTGGCATTGCCGGCCAATTACGATGTCGGCGCCTTCCTGGCAGACCGTCGCGCCGCTCACCGGCGCCCGATTTGACCTGTGCAGGCGGCGAAAGCCCTCTGGACGGTATGGTATGCAATTTGCGAGCTTACGGGTTCCGCGGACCAATCCGGCGCGGATGATCTGCGGAGCCCGTCGCCTTGCTCGTGTTGTTGGGAATCCCGATCCTGGTGATCGGTTTCGTCATCGGGTTGAACCCGCTCCTCGTCGTAGCCATCGCGGGCACCGTCACGGGTCTCCTCGCCGGGCTCGATCCTCTGGCGGTGCTGTCCGCCTTCGGCAAGGCCTTCATCCAGAACCGCTATATCGGCATCATCTGGCTCGTCGTTCCGGTGATCGGTCTCCTCGAGCGCTGCGGCCTGCGCGAACGCGCTCAGTTGCTCATCGCCCGCATCCACGCCGCCACGACGGGCCGCGTGCTGCTGCTTTATCTCGTCATCCGCCAGGTCTCGGCCGCGCTCGGCCTGACCTCGCTCGGCGGCCACGCCCAGATGGTTCGGCCGCTCATCGCCCCGATGGCCGAGGCCGCCGAAGAGCGCAACGGTCCCATCAGCGAAGAGACCCGCATGACCATCCGCGCCCATGCGGCCGCGGTGGACAATATCGGGGTGTTCTTCGGCGAGGACGTGTTCATCGCCATCGGCTCCATCCTGCTGATCAAAGCCTTCCTGGGCGACAATGGCATCGAGGTCGCGCCGCTCGACCTCGCCGTCTGGGCGGTCCCGACCGCCATCCTGGCCTTCGTGATCCATGGCACCCGCCTGTTCATGCTCGATCGCCGCCTCGCCCGCGTCCGCCGCACCGCCATCGAAGGGACGGTCGCATGATCGGGATCGACGCCGTCTATATTCTCGCCGGATTGATGTTCGGCGCCTTCGCGCTGCAGCACGCTCTCGACGTCACGGCCCCCCGCCGCTGGGCCAATGCCGCCTTCTGGGGCAGCTATGCGGTAACCTTCCTCTTCGGCTCGCTTCTCCCCGATGCGGTGAGCGGCCTCCTGGTGCTGGTGATGGTGCTCCTGGCCGGCCTTGGCTGGATCGGCGGCGCACGCACGACGCCCGGCACCGCCGAGGAGCGGATGGCGGGCGCTTTGCGCTTCGGCAACAGGCTCTTCGTGCCGGCCCTGGTCATCCCCGGCGTCGCGCTCTTCGGCACACTGGTGTTGAAGAACGCCATGATCGGAGGTCGCCCGCTCATCGATCCGAAGCAGATCACGCTCGTGTCGCTGGCGCTGGGCGTGCTGATCGCGCTGGCAGCAGCCTACGCTCTCCTCCGTCCCCGACTCGCGACCCCTTTCACCGAGGGTCGTCGCCTGATCGATTCCGTCGGCTGGGCGACCGTGCTGCCGCAACTGCTGGCGGCCCTCGGCGCCCTGTTCCTGGTAGCGGGCGTCGGCAAGTCGGTGGCGGATGTCGTCACCCACGCCATCCCGCTCGACAATCCCTTCGTGTTGGTGGCCACCTACACGGTCGGCATGGCGCTCTTCACCATCATCATGGGCAATGCCTTTGCGGCCTTCCCGGTGATGACGGCGGGGATCGGCCTGCCGTTGATCGTCAAGGTGATGCATGGCGACCCGATCGTCATGTCGGCGCTCGGCATGCTGTCGGGCTTCTGCGGGACGCTGATGACCCCCATGGCGGCCAATTTCAACATCGTACCGGCGGCATTGCTGGAACTGCCGGATCGGAACGGCGTCATCAAGGTGCAGATTCCCACGGGGTTGCTGCTTCTCGGCTGCAATACGCTGCTGATGTACTGGCTCGTGTTCAGGAGCGCATGATGCGGCAGGTCTTGACGGAAGAGCGGGCGGCCGCCTTCGCCCGCATCGCGCTCGGCCATGTCGAACGCGAATACCCCAACAAGCTCGACCACGTGCTCGCCGGGCCGGAGGATGCGCGCGGCCCGCGCGACCTCCACCCGGTCTTCTACGGCTCCTTTGACTGGCACAGCTGCGTCCACGGTTACTGGCTGCTGGCGCGGCTTCTGGCGCGTTTCCCCGCCATGGCGCCGGCCGCCGACATCCGGGCCCTGTTCGATCGCCAGCTTACCGGCGAGAAGCTCGGCGCCGAACGGGCCTATCTCGACCGCGCCTCGTCGCGCGGCTTCGAGCGGCCCTACGGCTGGGCCTGGGTGCTGAAGCTGGCCGCCGAACTCAGGACCCTCGACGGCGCCTGGAGCGTCGCCATGGCGCCGTTGGCCGAGGCCTTCGCCGATCGCTTCATGACCTTCCTGCCCACCGCGACCTACCCGATCCGCAGCGGGTCGCACTACAACTTCGCCTTCGCGCTGGTGCTGGCGCGCGACTATGCGCTGGCGGTGCAGGACGACGCCCTGTTGGGCCTGCTCTGGCAGAAGGCGGTCGATTGGTTCGCGCGGGATCGCGACTGCCAGGCCTGGGAGCCGGACGGCGACGCCTTCCTGTCGCCCGCCCTGATGGAGGCCGAATGCATGCGGCGCCTCCTGCCTCACGACCAGTGGCGCCCCTGGTTCGAGGCCTTCCTGCCCGGGCTCGCCGAAAGCCGTCCCCAGAGCCTGTTCACGCCGGCGACCGTCAGCGACCGCTCCGACGGCAAGATCGCTCATCTCGACGGGCTGAACCTCAGCCGAAGCTGGTGCTGGCGCGGCCTCGCCTCTGGCCTGCCTGAAGGTGATCCGCGCCGCCCGCTGCTGGAGGCGAGTGCCGAAGCCCATCTCGCGGCGGCGCTCGGCGAAGTGGCTGGCGACTATATGGGCGAACACTGGCTGGCGAGTTTCGCCGTGCTGGCGCTCGAAGCGTAAGGCACGCCGTGGAGCCGTTCAGTAGCCTTCCGATGCGCGTCAGTGCGAAAACAGCTTGAACATGACGGCGACGTTGGCGGGGAGGATGCAGCCCGGCATCCACCGATGGACCACCTGCTCACCTCTGACGCCAGCGATGTCAAGCCTGATATCGGTCACTGCTTTGGTGAGCGCGTCGTCACTGATGGACGGCAACGCGCCCGCGTGCGGCGCGCGAGCGGACGAAGCGCAGCTCGTGCTCACCGGAACGGCGGCTCGTCGAAGGCCCTGAGCTTGCGGGAATGGAGGCCGGCGCGGTCGCGGCGAAGGTGGTCCAGCGTGGCGAAGCCGATCAGTAGGTGCTCACCGACCGCACGTTCGTAGAACGCATTGGCGGCGCCGGGCAGCTTGATCTCGCCGTGGAGCGGCTTATCGGAGACGCAGAGCAGCGTGCCGTAGGGCACGCGCAGCCGATAGCCCTGGGCCGCCACCGTACCGCTCTCCATGTCGACCGCGATGGAGCGTGACAGGTTGATGCGCCGCCGCTCCTGAGAGAAGCGAAGCTCCCAGTTGCGGTCGTCATAGGTCACGACCGTACCGGTGCGCAGCCGGCTCTTCAGCGCATCGGGCGCCTCGCCGGTAACGGCGGCTGCGGCCGCCTGTAGCGCCAGTTGCACTTCGGCCAGCGCCGGGATCGGAACGTCGGGAGGAACGAGCTCGTCGAGGATCCGGTCGCGCCGCATATAGCCATGCGCCAGCACGTAATCACCGATGGTCTGCGACTGCCGCAACCCGCCGCAATGGCCCACCATCAGCCAGCAATGCGGCCGCAGCACCGCCAGGTGATCGGTGATGTTCTTGGCATTGGAGGGGCCCACTCCGATGTTGACCAGCGTGGTGCCGGAGGGAGCGCCCGAGGCGTCGCGGCCGACGAGATGGTAGGCCGGCATCTGCGAACGATGCCAGGGCGAGGCCGCGATCACGGCGGCCGGGTCGGCCGATTCCGCTTCGCCGCGCTGCACCACGATGCCGCCCGGCATGACCAAGCGCTCGTAGCCGCCTTCGCCTCGCGCCAGGGCCTGGAGTCCGACGCGGACGAACTGGTCGACGTAGCGGTGATAGTTGGTGAGCAGGATCCAGGGCTGGATGTTGCGCCAATCCGAGCCCGTGTAGTGGACGAGGCGCCTCAGCGAGAAATCGATCCGCACCGCATCGAACAGGGCCAGGGGGCGGATGCCATCCGTTTCGGGTTCCCAGAGCCCGTCGGCGATCTCGTCGCCCACGGCCGACAGCAGGGGCACGGGAAAGTGGCGCGCGAGATCGGCCGGGGTCGCGCCGGAGCGCGCGAGGTCGGCGCCCGGCTCCACCACGTAGGGGTAGGGGATCTCCTGGGCGCTCGAGCCGACCTCGATCGCCACGCCGTAGTCGCGCACCAGGGGACGCAACTGGTCGAGGAGATAGGGCCGGAAATAATCGGCCTGGGTGATGGTCGTGGCATAGGTGCCGGGGCTCTGCAGCTTGGCGGTGGCGCGTTTGATGCGCGGAACGGGGCCTTCCGGCGCATAGGTGACGCGCAACTCCGGATAGCGGAACTGCATGCGAGTTCCCATGTCGGGCACGGTTCCATGATCGAGGAACCGGGTCAGGGCCGCGCGAAGCGCCTCCGTGGCACCGGCATGCAGATCGGCGAGCCGATCCACGGCGGCTTCGGGCGACGCCATGGTCTCGGACGGGCGGAGTTCTTCAGTCTGCACGGCAGGTCCTCGATGCGGGGCCGCCGACCTTGGCACCCCGGGCCTGGAAGCGCAAAGCGCCCCCCGGGCCATCAGCCGTCCGGCGAGGGTCCGACGTAGCGCGCCCTGGGACGGATGAGGCGGCCCGTCTGCGATTGCTCGATCGCGTGGGCTATCCAGCCCGTGCAGCGCGCGACGGCGAAGATCG
>JAYVMK010000167.1:0-1711 GCA_043758995.1 Lichenibacterium sp.
CGTTCTCGCTGGAGATATGGCAGAACCCGCACGAGTTCTTTACCCGCTCCGAGGCCGTGCGGCTGCATGTCCGCAAGGCGGCTTCGGGCCAAGAGGCCAACCAATATTGCCGCCGTCCGGCGCTCGGCTTCGCGCCCCAGACCTATGCCGACCACCATCCGGAGCTCGACGTCAGGCCCTATCCCAACCCCCTGGCCCATTGGATTCGCGCCGGCAAACCGGCCGGCCCCTGGACCCGTCCTGTGCTGATCCCCTCGGACACCCGCACCACGGGGCAGGGAGACAGGCTGCGGGCGGCGTTGCAGATCCACCTCCACTATCCCGAACTCGCCGACGACATGCTGGCCGGCCTCGTCGCCAACCAGTCCCGGCTCGACCTTTTCGTGTCGACGACCTCTGAGGAGAAAGCGCAAGATCTACGACGGCGCTTCGCCGCCTATGCGAAGGGCAGCGTCGTGGTCGAGGTCTGTCCCAATCGCGGCCGAGACATTGGTCCCGTGCTGACGCAATTCGCCGAGCAGCTGCAGGGCTACGACGTCTTCGGACATCTCCATGGCAAGCGCAGCCTGGCACTGACCAGTGTCGGCCTGAGCCTTGATCTCGGTACGCGCTGGTACGCGTTCCTGATGCAGCACCTTCTCGGCGACCAGAATCCGATGGCCGACCTGATCCTCGACCGGTTCGCCGCCTCGGACCGGCTCGGCCTGGTGTTCCCGGACGACCCGAATCTTACCGGCTGGAGCCTCGATCGCGAGGTCGCCCGAGATCTCGCGAAGCGAATGGATCCCACGATGGAGATCCCGCGCTCCATCGACTTTCCCATCGGCACCATGTTCTGGGCGCGACCTGCTGCCCTGAAGCCTCTGTTCGATCTCGGCCTCGGCTGGGAGGACTATCCGGAAGAGCCGGTGCCGATCGACGGAACGATGCTGCATGCTTTGGAGCGACTGCTGCCGGTCGTCGCCACTCATGCGGGCTTCGACCTCATGACGACGCATGTGCCGGGGATCACCCGCTGACCGCAACTCCGTGAGGGTCCTGCTCATTGTCGCGCCGACAGGGTGAGACAGGAGCCGACGATGAGCAGCACGGGCAAGAGTCGCCTGGAGGGCAAAGTGGCGATCATCACGGGGGCGGCGCGCGGGATCGGGCGCTCCACGGCCGTGCTTTTCGCGCGCGAGGGAGCAGCGGTGGTCGGAATCGACATCGCGGGATTCGTTTCCTCGGCCATCGAGGTCGAGCCTGCGACGCAAGACGAACTCGCCGAGACGGGTCGACTGGTCGAGGCCGAGGGCGGTCGCTGGCTCGCCGCGACGCTGGATCAGCGCGACATCAAGGCCCTGCGAGCCGCGGCTCAGACGGCGGTCGAGACGTTTGGCGGCATCGACATCCTGTTCGCCAATGCCGGGATCCAGGACTTCAAGCCCATCCTCGAAATGGAGGATGCCGACTGGCACGACCAGATCGACGTCAATCTCACCGGCAGCGCCAACGCTCTCCGGGCGGTGGCGCCTCACATCGTCGAGCGCGGCGGCGGCCGCATCATTCTCACGTCGTCGACCCAGGGGCAGCACGGCACGAAGTTCGGCGCGAGCTACTCGGCCTCCAAGTGGGGCATCCTCGGCCTGATGAAGTCAGCGGCCCTGGAACTCGGCCAATACGGGATCACGGTCAATTCCGTCGTGCCCGGCCTCATCGACACGCCGCTGAC
>JAYVMK010000168.1:0-5107 GCA_043758995.1 Lichenibacterium sp.
CGCCGAGGTAGGACACCATCGCCAACCCGTGATCGACCGCGGTATCCTGCTTCACCGCCGCCACGATGCCGAAGCCGATGCCGGCGACCGCGACGAGCACGAAGGCCGCGAAGGCCAGGATGGCGGAGGAGCGGAAGGCATCGAGCACCAGGGGCCCGACCGGGCGCTCCATAACGAGCGACTGCCCGAGGTCGCCCTGCAGCACCCCCGAGATCCAGTGCCAGTATTGCACGTAGGCGGGACGGTCGAGGCCGAGCTTCGCCTCAAGCGCCGCCACGGTGGCGGGGTCGGCGAACTGTCCCGCCAACAGGGTTGCTACGTTGCCGGGCATGACCTGCGTGATGGCGAAGATCAGCACCGACATCACCAGCAGGATGGCGACAATGCCGAGCAGTCGCTTGACGATGTACAGAAGCATGGGGGCATCCTGCGCCGGACCGCGGCCGCGGCCGAGATCCGGGCGATGTCAGGGACGGGCCGTCACTTCACGGCCGTTTCGCGCAGGTCGAGCCACATCATCGGGCTCGACTTGAAGCCGGTAACGCCCTTGCGATAGGCGTTGACGCTGTTCTGCACGTAGCCGATTGCGCCCGCTGGATTTGCGGCGACCGCGGCCTGGAACTTCTTGTAGAGATCGATGCGCTCCGGCTCGGATTTCACCGTGCGGGCGTCTTCAAGCAGCCTGTCGACCTCCGGGTTCTTGTAGTTCCAGAGCTGCGTGTTCCACGATCCGGCCGAATCGTAGAATGGGAACACGGAGGTGTCGATCGTCGGGCGGCTGTAGAAACCGTCGACGTAGAGGCCCGCCTTGCCCTCGATTTCCTTCAGGAACTTGTCGAAGGGAACTCGCTGGATGTCGGCATCGACGCCGATCGCGGAAAGGAACTCCTTCGCGGCGACGCCGAAGCGCTCGCGGGTCGGGCGGCCGCTCGGCACGTAAAGCGTGACCTTGAGGCCGTCGCCGTAGCCGGCCTCAGCGAGCAGCTTCTTGGCGGCGACCGGGTCGGGCGCGCCGATCGGGACGTCCTTGTTGAAGTAGGGCGACGAGGGCGGGATCATGGTGTTGGTCGGCGCGCCCTGGCCATAGAGAGCCACGTCGACGAGGGCCTGCTTGTCGAAGGACATCGCGAAGGCCCTGCGGACTCGGGGATCGTCGAACGGCTTCTGGGCGGCGTTCATGATCAGACCATCCCAGGTGGAGGTCGGGACCGAGTCGATCGTGACGGTGCTGCTGCCCTTAAACTGATCGACCGCTTCGAGCGGCAGGCTCCACACGAGGTCGAGTTCGCCGGTCTCGATGGCCGACACCTCCGACGTCGCTTCCGGCATGATGCGGAACGTCACGGCGTCGAGCTTCGGCTCGCCCTTGATGTAGTAGTCCGGGTTGCGGACGAGCTCGACGCGGTCGCCGGGTCGGAAGGACTTGAACTGGAACGGGCCGGTGCCGACCGGGGCCGACGCCATTGCGTCAAACTTGTCGCGCGGCAGGATCCGGGCCTGGCGGTCGCCCAGGATGTCGGCGAAGCCCGCGTAGGGCTGCTTCAGCTTGAACACCACCGTGGCCTTGTCGGGCGCGTCGATGGACTCGACCACGTCGAAGTTGACGCGGGCGGTCGAGCCCGTGGCCTTGTCCATGACGCGGGCGATCGAGGCCTTGACGTCCTCGGCCTCCAGCGCCCGTCCGTCCTGGAATTTGACACCCTGGCGCAGCTTGAAGGTCCACGTCTTCAGGTCGTCGCTCGACGTCCAGCTTTCGGCGAGGTCGGGCTTGACGTGGCCGAGCCCGTCGACCTCGGTCAAACCGCTGAAGATCAGGAAGCTCATGATGTATTCTTCCCCGCCCTTCATCTTGGCAGGGTCGAAGGTGTTGAGGTTCGACGGGATCGCGACCTTGAGCGTGCCCTCGGCCCAAGCCGGAGCGGTCGCGAGGACGGTCCCGAGTGCTGTGGCACCGAGGGCAAGGGTGGCCAGGGCCGTGGCGCGCAGGGCGCCCTTCGACGTCGTCATCGCGGAGTGATCCTTCTCAAAACTGGCTTGCTCCGTCGCCGGCCCCGAAGGGCCGATCGATCGGATTTCGGGGAAGCTGGGTCGGCTTCGCCGATTGGGCGACGCCGAAGTCGGGCAGGTCCTCGTCGTCGCGCCACCACGTCTGCAGGTCGTGCAGCCGCGCCTCGGTGGCGCGAACCGCGGCCGGCACGTCGCGTGCCTCGCGGGCCGCCACGAGCGCCACGAGGATCTCGCAGACCGCGAAGGCCGGCGTCATTGTGTCGAAGAAGGACGGGGAGCGGCTGCCGACGATCACGACGCGATGTGCCATCCGGCCGGTCGGCGAAGCGTGGCTGTCCGTGACGGCGATGACGGTCGCGCCGCGCCGCCGCGCATAGGCTGTGATCTCGACCACGTGGCGCGCCGCCGGCGTGATGCTGACGACGAGGAGTACGTCGCCTTCTCCTACATCGAGCGCGCCCGCTGATCCCGTGCCGCCGGCGGCGTCGAGCAGATGAGCCCGCCCGTCGAAGAAGCGCAGCACGTGGGCGAAGTGATAGGCCGGCGGGAAGGAGGAGCGCTGGCCGAGGCAGAAGATCCGCCGTCCCCCGCCGAGCGCCTCGGCAGCCTCGACCATCTGCTCGACGCGCAAAGATTGCCGGAGCTCGGTGACCTGTGTCGACAGGCTATCCACCATGGCGACTGCGACGCCGAGCAGCCCCACTTCTCGGTGACGACGCACGAGGCCCTCTGCGCGGTCGGAGTAGTTCTCCGGCTTATCGCGCAGTGCGGCGGCGTGGATGGCCCGGATGTCCTCGTAGCCGGACAAGCCGAGATGCTGGGCGAGCCGCGTCATTGTGGCGGGCGGGACTTCGGCGCGACGCGCCAGCTCGCGCATCGACAGCAGCGCGACGTCATGCGGGTTGTCGAGAACGAAACGTGCGGCGGCCTGGACGCGGCCGGGCAGACCGTCAAAGGCTCGCTTCACGTGATCGATGAAGGCATCCCGTTCCATGACGACATGGCTAGTCAAATCCTGTTCGTTGCGCAACAAATGTTTCAACAATGCGAATTATTGGTTCATATGTCTCGTCTTGAGGCAGAGGGCTCTAAATTTATGCATCGAAGCTGGATGCCACGCAGACCACGTCGGTGGCGACCATGTTCCGCCGTGCGACCGCGCAGCAATGTGATCGGCCCGGAGAATTTACGATGACCCATGATCCTGTGGCTCCAAGCCGTGGGGCGCCGACCGCCGGCGCGCGGAGCGCATCGCCGCGTGGGCGTCGAGAAGGCGGGTGAAGGCTACCCAGGGGCTCAGGATATAGTTGATGGCCTTGGCAATATTCCGCTTGGCCGAGAGCAGCATTCGCTGTTCCTGAAGGTAGATCTCCAGATCGAAGATGAGCGGCTTCGAGTGTTGTTGTCGTGCAGCAACGCGCTCGGCCGAGCTTCGGCCGTTGATGGTGCGCTCGACGGCGAAGATCTCATCGATACGCCGCACCGCTTCGACCGCGATCGGCGCCTTTGTCAGCTTGGCGATGTCGAACAGTTTCCGCCGTCCGTGGGCCCAGCACGCCGCCTCGATCAAGGGTGCTGGCCTGCGTCGGCCGTCATAAAAGTCGTTGTAGCCCGCATAGGCATCGGCCTGCAGGATGCCGCCGTAGCTCGCCAGGTGCTCCCGCGGGTGTTCCCCGGACCGGCTGCGCGAATAGTGGAAGGCCGCGGCCGGTGGGCCGGCACCGCCGAACGGGCGGTCGTCCCGCACGTAGGTCCACGGCCGCCCCGTGTCGGTCTTGCCCTTGGCCAACCAGGCTGGCACTCACCGCGTTGCGTCTCGCCACCTCGGCCACTCGCGCGCCGGGGACCAACGTCTCCTCGATGATGCGGGCCTTCTCGTCGTCCGACCACTGACGCCGGCACTCGACTCCGCTCAGAACCTCGACCCGCATCGACCTGATGACCTTAAGGCTAGTCGTAAGCCCGTAAGGTCGGCCCCAGGCCTGTCATCCCGCAAGGCGGCCTTCGTCGGAGGCGTACGTCTTCGCCCCCCGGTCAACGATCGGCCCTACAAGCGATTTGCGGGTCGAAGACGCACTCGCCTAGTCCGCGATCATGCCCGATCTCAGTCCGACCCCGCCTCATTCTGGGCCTGCCTGAAAGGAGAAGCGTGGCTGAATGCTGCTGCTGTTCGTACCGGGCCGGAGGCTTTTGTCGGACAGGGCGCGCACCGGTCTGGCGCCGCACGATGCGGAAGAGCAGAGTCCCAAATACGGGGCAGGGGAGCGACACCGAGGCTTGACGCGCGACATGCTGATGACCTCCTAATTTCGGCCGTGGCTATGAGGAGGAATGCCGCTCATCCGTGGCTGCGCACGACAGTACCGGACGCCGAAGCCGACCGGCCGGCTATTCAGAGCCACCGTATCGGCGCCCTCGCGATGGGCCGCCTTCTCGAATTCGCATAATATAGATTATGGAACCTCGTATATTATCTCTCATTGTTTTGCTTCTCTTGTTAATTAGTCAGCGCCGAAAAGGTTAGGTCCAAGCTCGATAACATGGCCCCGCTGACAAGCTTTGTCGAGCTAAGAAGGGCAGGGGCCACTAGAACCTGCAACTGCGAAAGGGCCCTCCCCTCAGAGTGCGCGTCGAAAGCGTCATCGACAATTGGCGTCAGACCGTCTTGCACCTTTGTTGGATCGCCAGTCCCCTGCCCGCAAACGATGGAGTTGCGCCTCTTCAAGATCCATCTGCCGCTACAGATCCTCGGATCCTCATTGCAGGGCAGGGGTCGGGCGGAAGCATTTCGGACCACCTTCAGGTCCCTTTCCCGCTTAACGTCCTCCTGATTGTGTCGCTGAGCCACCAGTGTGTGCCCCCCTGCCCCATCGAGCCCATAATGCCCCTACCCGATTTCCAATGCCCTTCGTTGAAAAAATCCCTGAACGCTAGCTCGCTGAAACGAGTTTCGCCTGTCAGTTTGCCCGCAAACATCAATGACCGGCGCGCACTAGCCTGCCCTATTCAGTGCGCCCCGACGGCGCAGGTCACCAACGGAGGGAGGTTCCGTCCAGAGAGTTGTCGGTTGATCTGGTAGCTGGCAGGCGGGTCGATCGGG
>JAYVMK010000169.1:0-3501 GCA_043758995.1 Lichenibacterium sp.
TCGTATCGGCGCGCGCCGTCGCCGCCGTGAACGCCGTGGCTACCAGCAGAACTCCTGCAACGCCGGCACAAAAACGTGGAACCGCCATGTCGAACCTTACCCTCGCCTGATCTCTCATACGGGAAGGGCGGGCCGAAGCCCGCCCTTCCTTGCAACGACCCCTACGTGTCGCTTAGTCGACCGTGAAGGCGATGATCGAATTGCCGCGCTTGTAGTCGAGCTGCGTGTTGCCGCCGGCGCCGACCACGATGTATTGCTTCCCCTCGACCGAATAGGACGACGGGGGGGCGTTGACGCCAGCGCCGGCCTGGAACGACCAGAGCGGCGAGCCGCTCTCGGAATCGTAGGCCTTGAACAGCCCATTGCCTTCGCCGGTGAACACGAGTCCGCCGGCCGTCGCCAAGACCCCGCCGATCATCGGCTGTGGCGTCTTCACCTGCCATCGGATCTTGCCGGTGTTGTAGTCGACGGCCGTGATGTTCCCCCACTGCTCCTCGGACGGGATCACCTTGAAGGCACCGCCCAGCCAGAGCTTGCCGTCAGGGTAGGGAGAGTTCTGCACCTGGTAGGTCATGGGCTGGTGCAGGTTGATCGCATAGGCGAGCCCGCGGCTCGGATCCGTGGCCAAGGGCGACCATTCCACGCCACCGTTGGCGCCCGGCAGCATGCGCGCGCCCTCCTTGGTCGGCAGGGTCCACATATTCTCCTGCGGCACCATCGGCTCGGAATAGCGGATGAGGCTGCAGTCCTTGGCGTCGTGGACGTAGACGTAACCGGTCTTGCCGGCGTGCAGCACGCCCTTGATGGGCTTGCCATCCTTGTCCGCCACCTTGGTGATGACCGGCGGCGATACGGCGTCGAAGTCCCATACGTCATGCGGGATATACTGCAGATGACAGACGTATTTGCCGGTGTCGAGATCGAGCGACACAAGGGAGTCGGTGTAGAGATTATCGCCAGGACGCTGCGAGCCGTCCAGGTCGGGCGATGGGTTGCCGACCACGAAGTAGATGCGACGTGTTTCGAGGTCTACGGCCGGGTTCTGCCAAATGCCGCCGCCAAGCGTCTTGTAGAACTGGGCCGACTTGGAGGGAGCCGCCGCCGATGTCGAGGGTGTCGGGCCGGACGTATCGGCCACCGGCACCACTTTGACAGCGGGGATGGCTTGGCCGCTCTTCTGCTTTTGGTCGCTGGGTGCAGGCTGCATCATCGCGGCCAGCGTAGCCTTCTCGGCCGCGATGTCGCGATGCAGATCCTTGCCCGTGGCGTCCTTCTCGGCCCACACACCGACGGAGTTTTCCGGAACGGTGTTGAAGGTCCAGATCAGCTTGCCAGTCTTGGCGTCGAAGGCTTTCATGAAGCCGCGAATTCCGTATTCGCCGCCGTTGGTGCCGATAAGGACCTTGTTGTCGACGACGGTGGGCGCCATCGTCTCGCTGTAGCCTTCCTCGGGGTCGGCGATCTCGGTTTTCCAGATCAGCTTTCCGGTGCGAGCGTCGAGCGCGACCAGTTGTGAGTCGAGAGTGCCGAGGTAGACCATGTTGTCCGACACCGCCACGCCGCGGTTGTTCGGGCCGCAGCAGAAGGTGGTGATCGGCCCCATCTTGGGGACGTAGTGCCAAAGCTCTTCGCCCGTGCGAGCGTTCAGCGCATAGACTTGGCTGAAGGACGTGGTCACGAACATCGTGCCGTTCACCACGATGGGCGATGTTTCGAGCGATTCCTTCACTTCGGTCTGGAAGATCCAGGCCGGACGAAGCTTCGACACGTTGGTCGTGTTGATCTGGCGATTCGGATAGTAACGCTGCTGGGCGTAGTCGCCGTTGGTCTGCAGGAAGTTCTGGCTGTCCGAAGCTGCGCGGTTGAGCATATCTTGGGAGACCGTCGACATGTCGCCGAACTTGGTCGCGGATTTGATCTCCTGCGCCTGCGCGACGGGCAAGCCCAACGCTGCGGAACACAACAACGCGGTCATCAGATTCTTCACGGCGCCCCTCCAAGAACGGGCATCGTCCCCTTCTCCGGGGTGACTGCCCAAAGGAACATTGGACTAGCCTATGACGGTGGTCAATTGCGTTCCACGGAGGGGCGCGGCTCTCCCGCCGGGTAGCCGAAGCCAGACACCCGGAGCCCCCGTGACGCTCTATTTGGCGCAGGTTTGGACCTTGCCGTTCGTCATTTCGGCGCTGGCCGACTGGCAACGGGTACCCGAGGCTGTGTTGCCCGCCTTGCCTTCCGCATTGTCGGTCCTGGTCACCCCGGCCGGCTGCTGGACCTCAGTCGTGCCGACCGGTTGAGGCCGCGCGCCCGTGTGCGCCTCCGCCGGAGCAGCGTCTTGAGCGCAGGCGTTCCCGACCATGGCACACGAGACAAAAGCGATAGCGATGAGACTGCGCATGATGTGTCCTCCTCTTCTCCGAACCGGCTCGACCAGGCTAGAGTTTCGGAAAGAGATCGCTTGAGGCTCTCCTGGCTTCGAGCCGGTCTGGGTGCTCGAAATGCATCACGGCCAATACAATGTGACGTCGCGAGTCAGTCGGGGGCGCTCTACCACTGTCTCCCGTTTAGGCGACAGGTCGAATTGCCATTAGATCCCGTGATCGACCAAGAGCGTCCGCTTAGGAGGTCCGTCGAACCTGTTGCGACCCCCGAGTAGGCCATAAGCAGGCACCGCCGTTATCTTCTTGCCGTGGTCGGGATCTAAGCACTATTCATACAAACGATTTCAAATCTACTTGGCGATCCCGATCGCATCGATCCGCGTCAACCTCGCCTTCTGCGCCACGCCCGGCGCATGGGTGAGGTGCCAAGCGACATATTGCTCGGCATAGGGTTCGGTCGACGACATGCCGTCGACCGGGACCACGATGTCCAACCCGTGCAGCGCCGCATCCGTCGCCGTGTCGAGAACCGCGCCTTCGGCCGCCGTGCCGGTCACCACGAGAGTCTTGATGCCATGCTGCGCCAGCAGCGCGCCAAGGTCGGTGCCGATGAACTTGTCGGGTCCCGCCTTGACCACCGGCTCGCCCGGCGCCGGCGCCACTTCGGGCCGGATGTCGCCGGGTGTGCCTGCGGAGCTGGTGCTATGGACCACGAAGAGGCCGCGCGAGCGGGCGAACTCGAGCAGGCGGCGCACGGCCGGGAGCGAGGCGAGGCAGCGGGGCTTGGTGGCGGCATTGCAGGGGCCGCTCGTCGCCGACTCGTGTCCGTTGAAGTCCAGAACCAGCAACGCCGTGGTTTCGGGATCGAGGGTCACCGGCGTCAGTGCTGGCGCGGATGGCACCGCGACACTGCTCCATCCGTCGATGATCGTCTCGGCGCGCAGTGGGGACGCGAGGCAGAGCGCCAGCAGCGCGAGGTAAGCGGGCCTCATTCCGTGTCTCCGCCTGTCGCCGAGGCAGCAGGCCCGAAGCCTCCGCCGCCCGGCGTGTGGAGCACCAGCGTGTCGCCGGCCGCGAGATCCGCGGCCGCCGAGCCGCCGAGCACCTCGACCGAGCCGTC
>JAYVMK010000170.1:0-7356 GCA_043758995.1 Lichenibacterium sp.
CATGAGGCGCTGCAGAGCGTCGGGTTCGCAGTTCAGCACCAGGATATCGCCGGCCTGGATCTCCGTGTCCCGATGCGGAACGAAGCGGCGATAGTCTTCGCGGATGATGGCGGAGACGGCGATGTCGCGGACGGTACGCCGGCGAAGGTCCGCAACCGTCTGGCCGACCAGGAACGACCCCGAGGGAACCGAGACTTCGCTGGTGTAGCTCTCACCGACGAGGGAGGATTCTTCGTCACGGTCGCGCCGCTGCTCGCGCGGCAGAAGGCGCCAGCCGAGGGTCAGGAAAGCGACGCCGGCGATCGCCAGCACCGCCCCGACCGGCGCGAAGGCGAAGGGGCCGAACCCCACGCCGCTCGCCTGCCGCCGCAGGCTCGAGACCAGCAGGTTCGGCGGCGTTCCGACGATCGTGACGAGACCGCCTAGGAGCGAAGCCGCGCCGAGCGCCGTGACGAGCGGAGCGGGCGAGCGCCGGCTTCGCCGGACGGAGGTGCGAACCGCCGGCAGCAGGACCGCATAGGCGTCGTGATTGTTCATGACGGAGGACAGAGCGGCGCCGAGGCCGCCGATCAGGCCGACTTCGATCCCCGTCACGCGCGGCAGCGCGGCGAGAATTCGCAGCGGTGCGTCGAGCAGTCCCGAATCCCGAATGGCGGCACTCAGCACCAGAGCGGCCGCCACGGCCACCACGGCCGGGTCGGCGAAACCCGCAAAGGCGTCGTCGCCCGGAACGACGCCGGAGAGCACTGCCGCCAGCAAGGCGAGAATCCCCACCACATCGAAACGCCAACGCTTCCAGGCGAAGAGCACGAGAGCCGCGGCCCAGACCAGCAGGATCGACGTCTGCGAAACCGTCACGTGAGCTTCGCCCCGCGCCGGCGCGGGGCGAAAAAGAATCGGCAGGAAGCGGTCATCAGAGAAGAGTTTCGCGTTGGCGCCGGTGGGCGTAGTTCGGATCGGACGGCATGGAATTCGTCGAGGTACTCATCGGGCTGCTCGCCGCCAGCGTAGCACTGGCCTACGCGGCACGGCACGCAGGAATGCCGTCCGCCGTGGCACTGGTCCTCGGCGGAATGGCATTGGCTTTCGTGCCCAACGTCCCACGCGTCGAACTCGATCCTCACATCGCGCTCGCCTTCTTCTTGCCACCGCTGCTTCAGGTCAGCGCCTATCGCACCGACTGGTCGGCGTTCCGCTCGGCTCTGCGCCCCATCCTGCTTCTCGCGCTCGGCGCGGTCGTGTTCACGGCGGCCGTGGTGGCCGGCGTGACGAAGCTGCTGGCGCCCGAATTGCCCTTGGCCGCCTGCGTGGCGCTCGGCGCCATCGTGGCGCCGCCCGATGCCGTCGCGGCGTCGGCCGTCCTGAAGACGACCCGTATTCCGCGCCGCCTGGTCACGATCCTCGAAGGCGAAAGCCTGCTCAACGACGCCTCGTCGCTGATCCTCTACCGCGCCGCCATCGCGGCGACCGCGGCGGGATCGGTGGCGCTCGGCGACGCCGCTTCATCCTTCGTGCTGTCGGCGATCGGCGGCACGGCGATCGGCTACGCGGTGGGACGCCTCGCCATCGTGGCGACGATCGCACTCGAGGATACGCTCCTCGAGATCGCGGCGGGCGTTCTGGCCGGTTTCGCGGGTTATTTCGCCGCCGAGGCCTTCGGCTTGTCGGGAGTGCTCGCAGCCGTGGCCTGCGGCTTGGTGATCGGCATCCGCCAGCACGAGGCCATGTCGGCCCGCACTCGTGTGGCTTCGACCGCCGTCTGGGACTTCCTGGAATTCGTGCTGACGAGCCTCGTCTTCATCCTCATCGGCCTGCAATTGCGCGACGTGGCGGGACGGCTCGGCGCCTACGGGACGGTGGACCTCGCCGTGCTGGCGCTCGCGACCTCGGGGGCATTGATTGCAGGCCGCTTCGTCTGGGTGTTCGGCACATCCGGCGTACCGCGGCTTCTCGGCTTCCGCCACGCCACGCTGCCGGCGTCCCATCTCGCCGTCATCTCATGGGCCGGCATGCGGGGCGTGGTGAGCCTTGCCGCCGCCTTGGCGCTGCCGGTCGAGTTTCCCGGCCGAGACCTGATCATCTTCCTGGCCTTTTGCGCCATCCTGGTGACGCTGGTTCTGCAGGGAACGACGCTGGGCTGGCTGATCCGACGGCTGGGCGTCGTTGAGGCGCCGGCGGAAGACGGCGTCAGTGCGGAAGCGGTGCTTCGGCGGGAGGCAGCCGTCGCGGCTCTGGACACGATAGAGCACCGCCTCTTCAACGGCCGGGTTCTTGGTCTACCGGATGCCGATATGCTGCGGCAATATCGCCGCCAGCGCGACAATGCCGAAGCCATGATCGCCGGCCATGGCCTTGCGGCGCAGCGCCGTGAGGCGCGGCTCCGCCTCGAACTCTCGGCCGCTCACGCCGCCCGGCGCGCGATCCTCGATCGCGCCGGGTCGATCGACGGAGAACTCCTGCAGTCGCTGGAAGAGGAGTTCGACTTCGACGAGGGCCGGCTCCGCCGCGCCCTTGGGGGCGAAGACCATAAGGGCTGACGGCCGAACCTCAGTAGAGGCCGCCGGTATTGCTGGCCCCGACGGTTCGGTCGATATCGGCCGGCGCTGACGACCCGCCCGACGCCGAGGCCCGGCTCGCAGTGCCGTCGATCACCGTGTAGGAGTCGGGCGGCGCTGTGCCGGGTTTGAAGGCTTCGATGATGGCGTCCTTGCCGCTCGAGCGCATGCCTGAGCGGTAGTCGACCTGAATCAGCTTGATGCCGAGCGGCGCGCGGAACGGCACGTCGGGCTTGTCCTTCAGCGCTGCCGCCATGAAGTCGCGGAACACGGGCGCCGCATATTCGGCCGCGAAGGCCGTCGCACCCAGTGACCGCGGCTGGTCGTAGCCGAGATAGAGCCCGACGGTCAGGTCCGACGAATAGCCGACGAACCACACGTCCTTCGCGTCGTTGGTCGTGCCGGTCTTGCCCGCGAGGTTGCGGTTCAGCACCTTGATGGCGGAGCCGGTACCCCGCGTGATGACGCCCTGCAGGATCGAGGTCACCTGATAGGCCGTCATCGGATCGATGACCTGCTCGCGCTTGTCGATCAGTTTCGGTTCGGCCTGGTCGCTCCAGGTCGCCGCGTCGCAGCCCTCGCAGACGCGCTCGTCGTGCCGGTAGATCGAGTTGCCCCAGCGGTCTTGGATCCGGTCGATGAGGGTCGGCTTGATGCGTTTGCCGCCGTTGGCGAGCATCGAATAGGCCGTCACCATGCGCAGGACCGTGGTCTCGCCGGCACCGAGCGACATCGGCAGATAGGGCGGCAGCTCGTCGTAGATGCCGAAGCGCTTGGCATATTCGACGACCAGCGGCATGCCGATGTCTTTCGCCAGACGGATCGTCATCAGGTTGCGCGAGTGCTCGACGCCGTAGCGCAACGTATGCGGCCCGGGAGGCGCGTCGTCGTCGTTCTGCGGACGCCAGGGCTCCTGGCCAGGACCTCCGGGCAATTCGATCGGTGCATCCATCACGGACGATGAGGGCGTGTAGCCGTTGTCCAGCGCCGTCGCGTAGACGAAGGGCTTGAAGGACGATCCCGGCTGGCGAAGCGCCTGGGTGGCGCGATTGAACTCCGACTGGTCAAAGGAGAACCCGCCCACCATGGCGAAGACGCGGCCCGTGTAGGGGTCCATCGCCACGATGGCGCCCGAGATTTCAGGAACCTGCTCCAGCCGCCACTGGCCGGGCTTTCCCTCCATCGGCGCCACGTAGACGACGTCGCCCGGCGCCATGATGGAGCGGATCGACTTCTTGCCGGTCCACTTGATGCCATCGAGGGTCAACGTACCGGTCTCGCGATCGGCCACGACTTCGCCGGCCTTGTCCCGACCGGGCTGCAGGCCGATCCGGACGGCGGAATCGCTGCCGTCGAGGAGCACGGCCAAACGCCAGGGCTGCACGTCGCCGAGCGCCGGGATGGCGGACAGGGACGGACCCCAATCGCCCGATAGATCGATGTGGCGGATCGCGCCGCGGAATCCGTGGGTCTCGTCGTAATGGACCAGCCCGTCGACCAGCGCCTTGCGGGCCATCACCTGCATCTTGGGATCGAGGGTCGTGCGGACCGAGAGGCCGCCCTCGTAGAGCTTCTTCTCGCCGTAGCGCTCGGAGAGTTCGCGACGCACTTCCTCGGCGAAATAGCCGGCCGCATAGCTGTCCGGCGTGAGGACGCGCGGGTTGATGCCGAGCGGCTCGGCCTTGGCCTTATCGGAATCGGCTTTCGTGATGTAGCCGTTCTCCGCCATGCGCTGGAGAACGTAGTTGCGGCGGTCGATGGCTGCGTCACGGTGCAGGAAAGGCTGGTAGTTGTTGGGTCCCTTCGGCAGGCCGGCCAGATAGGCGACCTCGGAGATCGACAGTTCGTTGACCGACTTGTCGAAATAGTTCAGCGCCGCTGCCGCCACCCCGTAGTTGCCGAGTCCGAGATAGATCTCGTTGAGATAGAGCTCGAGGATCTTCTCTTTGGAGTAGGTCTGCTCGATGCGCAGCGCCAGCAGCGCTTCTCGGATCTTGCGGCTGAAGCTTCGCTCGTTGGTCAGGAAGAAGTTCTTGGCCACCTGTTGGGTGATGGTCGAGGCGCCTTGAGCGCGCTTGCTGCCCTGGACCAGCACGCCCACGGCACGGAGGATGCCTTCGGGATCGACGCCATTATGCGTGTAGAAATTCTTGTCCTCCGCCGAGATGAAGGCTTCCTTCACCAGGGGCGGGATAGCGGTCGAGGGCAGATAGAGGCGCCGTTCGCGCGCATATTCGGCCAGAAGCGTGCCATCTCCGGCCTGCACGCGGGTGAGCACGGCCGGCTCGTACTTCTTGAGCTGGGTGTAGTCCGGCAGATCCTTCTCGAATTTCCACACCGTCGCAGCCGCCACGCAGGCGACGACCACGAAGACCAGCGCGCCCGTGGCGAACAGGAAACCAAAGAACCTGGCGACTTGCCGCATCGGGTAACGCCTCGCGAGCAGAGCTCAAATAGATTGCGGCAGCCGGGTCCCGCCCCGCCTCGGCCGTTCGAACAGCCGATCGGATGGCGGGATGCTGCGGCTGTTTTGTGGTGCCAATGCGATTGCGGCGGGCCGTCCGCTGGATCACGGCTCGTCCGACAGCCTTCTGTCACACCTGTGTCGGCTGCGCCACAATCCGATCGGACAGGCTCAACCCGGCGTCACCGCATCGCGGCGGGCCCAGGTGGCGCGACCGCGACCGTCGCAGGAGACGAATCGCGGGCGGAGAAGAACGTGTCCACTGCCGCCGCCACGCTGTCCACGGCCTTGCCGCGCCAAGCGTCCGACACGAGCGAACGCACATCCGTTCCGCTCGACAGGTAGCCGAGTTCGAGCAGGACCGAGGGCACGTCGGGTGCCTGCAGAACCTTGAAGCCAGCGGCCCGCTCGGGATTGTGATTGAGACGCGCCACCTTGGCCCATGAGCCCGTCAGCGTGCGCTGGAACTGGTGAGCGTAGGTTCGAGTCTCGCGGCGCGTCAGGTCGAAGAGGATATCGGAGACGTCGGCAGCTTTCGGCGCATCGTCGAGCCCGGCTGCCGCATCGGCCTCGTTTTCCTTCGCGGCGACACGCGCGGCTTCGCCGTCGCTGGCCTGATCGGCCGCCGTATAGACGGTGGCGCCCGTGACCGAGCCGTCCGCCAATGTATCGGCGTGGATGGAGATCATCAGCGACGCTTCGGCGTCGCGGGCCACCCGCATGCGGTCGCTGAGCGAGACGAAGCTGTCGTCGTGGCGGGTCATCACGACCCTGTAGTGGTCGCCGGCCGACAGCCTCGCCGCCAGCGCCGTCGCGAATTGCAGGACGACATCCTTTTCCACCGTGCCGAGGACACCGCTGGCACCGGGATCGAGCCCGCCATGACCCGGATCGATCACCACGACAGGCCGACCGGCGGAAGGTTCGGGACGTGCCGAAGGGAGGTCCACCATCGGCAGCGCCTGGGGAGTTCGGGCCGCTGCGTGAAAGGCGGCCCGGTCCGTCGGGCCGAGCTCCAGCGTCAGCCGCGAAGCGTCGCCGCCCGCGATGCTGGTGACCTCGGCGCGGCGCAAAGCCGCAGGACCGGAGAGGTCGGCCACGATGCGGGAGTGGCCGGGCGCAAAAAGCCCGAAGCGGAAGGCGCGGATAAGACCGTCGCGGCCAGGCTCCGGTTTCCCGGCCACGGGATCGATCTGGAAATTCACCTCGGGGAGATCCACGACCAGACGATCCGGGTGCTCGGTGAGCACAGCGGAGATCGCTACTTTTGTGCTGAGATCGATGACGAGGCGCGTGATGTCGCCCGAGCGGCTGAGTTTCGCATCGACCGCAACCGGGATCGCGCCGGAAGCTGCAGGAGGTGATGCCGAGGTCGCCGGCGGCTGCCAGCTGGGATGGGCCGAGGAGGCCCATGTCGGCGAGCTCGCGATCGCGAGGACGCAGAGGGCGGCACTCCAAAGATGGACCCGGGATCCCGTTCTCATGCCCCGCCTTGCCCGCCGGCCGTGGTCTCGCTGGTCGCCATCGTGTCCGCGAGCCACGTTATTCGGTAGCGATCGGCTGGTTAACGCTTCCTTACGGGTGCGGTCGCGATCCCGAGCCGCTGTTGCAACAAAGCGACAACGAGGCCGGAACTTGCCAAAGCGCCGTCGTTGCCGTTATGTCTTTCACGTCAAGGTCCCGACTCGGGCACGCCTCGCGGCGGCTCGCCGTTCAAGGACCGTCCCGACCGTCGATGGCCACGCTTTCGAGCTTGGCATTCGCCTTCAGCGATTATCGGCACGGGATCGATCAGGCGGCATTTCGAACCTTCGGGCTCGTGTCGGACATCCTTGGCAGCACGGCCGCTTTTGACGGCCGTGGCGAGAAGGTCAGCGCAGCATGGTTCGCCCGAAACGGGGTCGTCGCGTCATCAGATCGGTTCTGTCGTTGGCCTCCGGGCGGAACGGCAGTGCGGGTCGGCGCGGTTCCGTCGTCGAGCTACGGACAGACGCCGAGCCCGCCGTGGCCGGTGCATTCCCCTTCCGGCCTCAGGTCCTGACGCCGGCTCACCTCATCCAGAGCGATCCCGCAACCCGCCGCCGCATGGCGCCGGTCTTTTGTCTGCGGGCGTCCGACTCTTCCCATCCGACACGGCGCGCCCCGCTCAACGCCCCTCGACGATCCGCCGGCCACACGCCGACGGCCGATTCGTCGAGCTCGCATGCGCGCGCCTCCATCAACAGAGTTCGCAATGTCCAACAGCAAGATGCTCATCGACGCTTCGCATCCGGAGGAGACCCGGGTCGTCGTCCTCAAGGGTAATCGCGTCGAAGAATTCGATTTCGAATCCGCCAG
>JAYVMK010000171.1:0-4717 GCA_043758995.1 Lichenibacterium sp.
GGCCACGTCGAGGCTGGCCGTGTCGCCGAGGTGGCCAACTGGGTATACAAATCCGTGCCCGGCGCCGTGGCGCATCTCGGCGTCACGAGCGAAATCCTCGACGGGCTCACCACGGCGCGCCTGTCGGACAGCCTCGCCTCGACCGCCGCCTCTGCCCTCGCGGCGCCGCTCGCCCTGCCGGGCGCCATCCTCGCCGGCATCTCCGCCGCACTCGCCCCGGCCCCGGTGCCGAGCTGCTCGGTCTGCGGCACCACTGATCCGACGGCGGCCTGCAGCCGAACGGACTGCCCCGATATCAAGGCCGCTACGCCCGCGGCCGGCTGAGCCTTCGATCCCTCGCACCTTCGGGAGCGCCTATGCGCCACCACCTCGCCGCGGGAGCTTTCGCCCTCGCGCTCATCGCGGCCTCGCCGCTCACGGCCGGCGCCGCCGAGATCCGCGACGTCGTCATCGCGGCGGCCTTGCGCCACGCCGTGCCGGTGCGGCTCGCTCTCGGCGTTGCCGCTGTCGAGAGCGGTTTTTCGCCCCGTGCTCGCTCCGGCGCCGGCGCGCTCGGGTTGATGCAGATCATGCCCGCCACGGCGCGCGGCCTCGGCTGCCGCGGCTCGCTTCTCTCGGCCGCCGTCAACGCCGATTGCGGAGCCCGCTACCTCGCCCGGCTGCTGCGCCGGTGCGGCGGCGACCTTCGCCGTGCCGCAGCGCTCTACACGGTCGGCGAGTTCGGCGACCCCCGGCGCGGTCGTGACTATGCGGCGCGCGTCATGCGACGACCGGGAGGCACGCCATGAACCTGCCGCAGATGAGTTTGGCGTCTCTCGACGAGTGGGTGACGCGTCATCCTTCCACCCATGCGACGCGCGACACCGAATGGCTCTGTGCCTTCGCCATGCTGGCCTACGCGGCCGTGCTGGCCTTCCCGGGCAACAGTTTTGCCAACCCCGTCTTCGTCGTTTTCCACCGGATAGGCTTTACCGAGGCTCTGTGCGGCAGCGTTCTCGCCGGGCTCGGCGCTATGCGGCTCGCAGCCTTGATCGTGAATGGCCGCTCGCCGCGCACGCCCTGGTTCCGCGTCGCCAATGCCTTCGCGGGACTGCTGGTGTGGCTGCAGCTCGCCGTCGCGATCCTCATCGGCTCGGAAGAGACCTTCGGCATCGTTCCTCCCGTCATCGCGCTCTACGCGGTTCTCGCCGGGGCCGAGCTGCGCAGCATCATGAGGGCAAGCTTCGATGTCCGATATCAGCGGTAGCGGCTCCCTTCAGTTCTGGCAGGGCATCGCGGCCGTGGTGGGGGCCAGCGTCGGCGGATTCTTTTTGGCGATCGGGCGCCGGGCCGGTTCCGTCGCCAGTCGGGCCCCCGAGGCGGCCCCGGCCGGCGACGCCCTGCAGCGCGAGATCCTCGCCGAGCTCCGCGGCCTCCGGGCCGATTGGCAGGCCAAGCGCGAGCGCGATGAAGAGCGCACCCGCGACATCCGAGAGCGCAACGTCGACGAGCAGCTCGACGATCTCCGTCGCGGCCAGAGGCTCGGCCGGGCTGGTACCACCGATCTCAAACTCATGCTCGGCTCCGTGCTCGACCGGCTGCCGTATTCCGACCGTCGCAGTCCGCGCGACCTCGACGGCGCCGAAGGACACTGACCCTCATGCACCACCTGTCCCTGCCGGCTGAGGCCGTGAAGGCTACCCGCGCTGCAGCCAAGAAGCATCGCCGCCCCGACGGCACCTTCGCCTTCAACGCCATGGCTAAAGACCTCGGCCTGTCCCGGCCGTCCGTCGTCAGCCGCATCGAGCGATTGATGGCCGGCCATTACGGCAAGGTGCCGGACTTTCCCGTTCCCGTGCCGAAGGCGCCGAAGGCTGGAGATGCCGGCAAGGCCGCCGCTGCCACGCCGGTCGAACCCAAGCTGGAGCCCTCCGATCCTCTCGACATCCGCCGGCTCACCGACCGGCATTCGGCCTCCAAGGCCCAGGTGAAACGCCTCGAGGCCGAAGTGCTCGATCTGCGCGCCACCCTGGCCGACGTGAAGGGCCTGCTCCGCACGCCGCCGATGCCCTCGCTCATCCTGCCCGATCGCGTCGCGTCGAGCGAGGACGGCCGGCGCTCCGTGGTGCTGATGCTCTCCGACATCCAGCACGGTGAGGTGGTGCGGCTCGATGAGATGGACGGGCTCAACCGCTTCGATTCGCAGCTCAGCCGAATTCGTGTCGGCAGGTTCTTCGCGATAGCCGCTGACCTGATGACCGCGCATTGGCAGGGCCGGCCGCCGACCGAGATCGTGCTCGCCTGCCTCGGCGACAACATCTCGGGCCACCTCCACGAGGAGCTGATGGCGACTGACGATCTCGTCGTGCCGCATCAGGTGCGCGACGTCGGCGAGATCATCGCCGGCGGCGTGGTCCACCTCGCCAAGACGGTCGGCGTGCCGATCCGCGTCTTCTCGATTCCCGGCAACCACGGCCGCGACACCCACAAGCCCTGGGCCAAGCGACGCGCCGCCTCGAGCTGGGATCTCCTCGCCACCGACTTCGCCGAGATGGCGGTCCGCGGGGCAGGCGTCGGCGGCGTCGAGTGGCGCAAGAGCGCTTCGCCCGACGCTTATTTCCAGGTCTTCGACTGGCGGTTCCTGGCCAACCACGGCGACACGATGGGCGGGCGCGGCGGCGGCACCGGCTTCATCGGCCCCTCCGCCACGATCGTGAAGGGCCACCGCAAGCTCGTCGACGTGTCGCACCGAACGCGCCGGCCGGTGCATTACTGCCTCACCGGCCATTACCACACGACGGTGCGGACGCCCTTCGGCTTCGCCAACGGATCGGTGGCGGGCTACAACGAATATGCCCGCGACCTCCGCGCCGACCCGGAGGTGGCACAACAGAACATGATCACGGTGCATCGCGCCAAGGGTGTGATCCGCCTCGAGCAGATCTATCTCGGCGCGCCCGACGAAGGCTCCATGTATGCCGGCCCGGGCGCGGTCGCGCGGCCGATGGGGGACGTGGCGTGATCGTCGTCGGTCTCACCGGTCTTGCCGGCTCGGGTAAGTCGACGGCGGCCCGCCATATCGTCGAGCGTCACGGCTTCGTGCGCCGGCCCTTCGCGACGCTGCTGAAGGGTATGCTGCGCTACCTGCTCCACGCCCAAGGCATTCCGGCCGACGACGTCGAGCGCATGGTCGAGGGCGACATGAAGGAGGTGCCGACGTCGTTCCTCGGCGGCGCCACGCCCCGCCGCGCCATGCAGACGCTCGGCACCGAGTGGGGCAGGGTGCTCCACCCCGACCTCTGGGTCCAGGCCTGGACGACGTCGATCGCCGGACTGGAGCGTATCGTGGCCGACGATGTGCGCTTCGAGAACGAAGTCGCGGCCATTCGCGCGCTGGGCGGACGCGTCGTCGAGGTGCAGCGGCCGGGACTCGTCCGGCCGGCCGACGTCCATGTTTCGGAGCGAGGCGTCGTGGCGGATGTGTCCGTCAACAATGACGGGTTGCCGGCGGATCTCGCGCGCGAGATCGACATCACCTTCGCGCTGCTGCGGCTTCGATCCGCTTCTGCACCGTTGATTCGAGCGCTATAAGGGCTCCACTATTTCCCGGCTGATGTATGGGCATTTAAAAGCTGGTTAGCCAGCATGCCGCCTAGCAAAGCCTCCATCACCGAAACGTCTACTTCCTGACTTTCACTCCAAACCTTATCAGCCGTTTCGAGGGCACTAAAGTAAGGCTTTCTGTTCTGGGTGATTTGATCCGGTATCTGCGGTGTACCCGGAAGAACGCTTTTGATTTTAGCGGACAGCACAACGTAAGAGATCATCCGAGATGTTCGACCGTTCCCATCTGGAAAAGGATGGATCCAATTGAGGCGCCACATGACATACGCCGACAGGTGCAGTGCCGATTCTCTGTCCCAGCGCTCGTTCACAAAGTCGCACATCTCCTCTATGAGATGAGGAACCATGTGAGGTTGAACAGGCGAATGCTCGCTACCACTGATCAGCACCGTCCCTGTTCGCCAAGCGCCAGCGCTGTCACTGATCCCTTGTAGTGCTTCACGATGAAGGTCGAGCAGTGTTGAGGGACGCAAACGATAGGTTTGCCTTTCGATTGCGTCCATGATGATCCGCACGCCCAGATCGTACTGCAAAAGTCCATTACGAGCTTCTGCTTCCGCAAGCGCGATGGGATCCTTTATTACTGAGGCATTTTGGTGCTCAGTGTGTCGCCTATCGAGGGGCATGCGTATCCGGCTTTTCCTGGGCCAGCTTTTCAGCCTGCTGATTCACCATCTCACGTGTGATGCGACCGTTTTCAAAATGGGTGTTCCCATAAGCGAAGCTACGGCGCTGCTCCTCCCGATGTTCGGAGGTCGGCTCGATCTTTTTCGCAGCGTCGATCAACGCCTGAAGTGCTTCCGTCATGTTATCCTCCTGGAGCACGCCCCGGCCATAACGATATCCCCGAAAATGAGGCACCGTCATGATCCGTTTCGCTCGTACCTGTGCGAAATTTTCGGAGCAATTATAAAACCGGTCGCAGTGTTTTAAGGGTTTCACCGCTTGTGGATGGATGGTCATCCCGACCAAAAAAACCACACCAAACTTACCTAGGGCGTTCGGTGCGGCCTGTCCTGGAAATAGATCGGGTTGCCGGTCAGGAACAGGGCCAGGCCGTCGATCGACGACGTGACCATGTGCAGCGCGTAATAGGTCGTGCCGCCCGGCCGCA
>JAYVMK010000172.1:0-4485 GCA_043758995.1 Lichenibacterium sp.
GTCCGGAGCGACATGCTCGGCGTTCCGCAACTGAATGGCGGCGTCGATGGCCGGGTGGCTGACGATGCCCGCCGCGAAGGGTTTGTAGGTGTTGAGCGCGATCTCATAGCGGGTGCCGAGACCCTCGGTGACCTCCGCCCAATCGTGGCGGGTGCTCATCGCCTGACCCCACCCGTCGAACCCCTCGATGGCGACCTCCGAGGCGGTGAAACCCTGTTGAGCCAGCAGCGCCGACGTCATCCCGTTCTGGGCGGCGCGGCCGGGGTGGAAGCTCTTGGTATCGGAGCCGAACTGCACCTTCAGCCCCACGGGCTGCGAGGCGGCGAGGCCGATGGCCCAGGTCATATGCCGTTCGTCGAGGCTCAGCACACGGCCGAGCGCCGTAGCGGCGCCGAAGACGCCCGTCGTGCCGGTGATGTGCCAGCCCTTGGCATAATGCTCGGGGTAGACCGAGTTCCCCATCCTGAGTTCGACCTCGCAGCCGATCACGAGGGCATTCATGAACTCGGCTCCGGAGACCGGCTTGACGTTCGACCAGGCCGTCAACGCCGAGGCCACAGGACCGGCGGGGTGGATGATGGTCTTGAGATGCGTATCGTCGAAGTCGAGGACGTGGGACGAGATGCCGTTGATCAACGCCGCATTGAGCGCGTCGAACGTCTCCGTACGGCCGAAGAGATGCGCCTGAGGCGGCCCGGAGAACGGCGCGAGAGCCTTCACGGCATGATCGGGGGCGCCTTGGCGCGAGCCGCCGACCGCGACGCCCACCCAGTTCAACAACGTCCGCGCGGCTTCGTGGCGAACCTTGGGCGGGACTTGGTCGATCGTCGCCGTCGCGGCGTAACGCGCCAGGATGTGGGTGACGGGCTCGGGCGGCGGGCTCTTGGGTGCCGCACCGGGCGGTGGTGCCGCTTGGTTCTTGATCTCCGGCGCCGCTGTCTGGGCGAGCGCCGTGCCCCCTGCGAGCGTGGCGGTGACCGCAGTTGCGGACTGGCGCAGGAAAGTGCGTCGTTCGATGAGCGCCATGGGGTCGTTTCCTCACGCAATGGGCCGACGCGCACGACGCGCCGACGGACATCTGCTTATGGTGAGGCAACGTGCGGATCGGTGGTTAGGTCGCCGCGTCCACCGCTCTCGACGTCTTGCGGATCACCGGGTCATTCGGCAGCCGAAGCGTGGCCCTTCGCCGAGGGTGTGACGGCCACGATCGACGGCAGCCGGATAGGGGTCTGCGCCGGAGCGTCCGGTCGCGACACCCGCAATAGAGAAAAGCCGCGGGACCCTCACGGGCGCCGCGACTCAAATCAGGCTCCAAGAGCTGGAAGCATAGTCAGCCGTTGTGCGGCCCAGAACTCGTTACGCGACCTTCGCCGAAGAGAAGACCAGAGCCCCACACAGCGTGAAACAATGAGACACTAGATCACCTCCTTCCGTTGGTTGACGATGACTTGATGATACGAAAATTTTCGCCAATGGCAAGGGGTTCGCTGCGTCGCACCCTGAACGGGCGACCCGCTTATCCACAGGTGGCGACATACCGTGGATCCACCCTAAAATGGGCTCCAGCCGAACGGAACGGGACACCATGACCCAGAAGACGCCCACGATCATCAATATGCACACAGCGCCGGAAATCGCCGCCGACGTACCCGCAGCCTGGAAGCACTTCAGGCGGGCGCTGACGCCTGCGATGAAGGATGCGGGGCCGGGGCGTTTCGGGATGGGCCGTCTTGGTATGGCGGCCGTGCGGGTGCCCCCGGGCCACAGCGCGTGCCCTGCCCACACGCACCTTCAAGCCGACGAGATCTTCGTCGTGCTCGAGGGGCAGGGCCTGTTCCGCTACGGCGATCGGGTGCACGAGATCCGGCCCGGAGACTGCATCTCCTGTCCGGCCGATACGGGAATCGCCCATCAGATCGCCAACCCCACGACCCCGGACGGCACGGGCGACCTGGTCTATCTCGCGATCGGCGCCGAACCGCCCGCGGAGGTCTGCACCTATCCAGACAGTGGTGCGCTCGTCGTCGATGCTCTCCACCGACACGGATACCTTTGCGAGGCCGACTATTACGAGGGGCAGCCCCACCCCACGCCACTTCTGACCGCTGCGGCTGGCAGCACGACGGCCAAGGCGACTTAGCCTGGAGCCGAGAATGGGTGCCCGTGAAGGCACAGGCACGGCGCGACCGAGTGATGGAGCTCACTCCAAGCAGCGATCGCGCCTCCCGGTAGCAGGCAGCCGACAGGCGTCTCTCCACCCGACAGGAATCCCGGGAGATCCGGCCCTGCTGCGAGACAGAAGCCGCTATCGCCGGATCGAAGAGTTTCGATCAGCACGGCATAATCAGAATGGGGCATCTACTTACCCCATGGTCTCGATGAGCCGGACAAACTTGCCGAAATACGCCGGCTTGACTCGGGGGTGCTCTGGGAGTGGGCAGGATTGCCTGCCGCGAGGGGTAGCAGACTTTTAAACGCGAACCTCTGCGGGAGGGTGAAGCACATGCAGCCCAGATCAGGTGTCAGCACCCTGCTGGAACCGTATCGATTCCTCCTCCTCTTTTCGGACGGACCCTCACAGGAAGGTAAGTTGCCGATCCCGGGCCGCAGAGGCGCCGACCGGCTTCCGCAAGGGAATCGTCTTGTCCCTGGCGATGACGACCCTGGGATGCGACTTGCGAACTGCCGCCGTGGCGCTGGGTCCCGCGGCGATGCGAGCCTTGGCCTTGTCGCGCGCTTTGGCTTCGGGCGAATTGGGATCGTCGTTGAGCCATTTACCGCGCTTGATGACCTCGTTCACCCGGCCCTGATTCACCCCGACCTTGAAGGCGATCTCCTGCTGGGTCATGCCTGTCGTGCCGTGAAGCTCCAGGATGCGGCGGGCAAGCTCCGGCGTCATCTTCTGACCCGTCAGGCGCCGAGCCGGCGCAACGGCGGTCCGCTTCGCCCGATCCCGGTCCTTGAGGCTCTGCAGGATGGACAGGGCCATCGACATGCCCTGCGCGCGGAGCGCCTCCTCGAATTCTCTCAGCGTGGCCATGGCCGCCCCCGTTATGTTCCGTTGTGGACAACCTAGATCTGTTCTCGTTCTGTTCAAGGCTTCTCCACAGCTTATCCACAGGTCGATCGAAAAAGAATCTGGTCTCGCCCTGGCTATCGGCGAGTGGTCCGGGCGCGGCGATCGTCCTACACTCCCCAATCATGATCATCGCTCAGATCTCGGATCCACACCTCACGCCCCGAGGGTGCCTCTACCAGGGGCTGGTGGACTCGAATGCGCTGTTCGCGGCCGCGCTGCGCGGCCTTGCTGACCTCGACCCTCAGCCCGATCTCGTCCTGCTCACCGGCGATGTCGTCGACAAGGGAGGCGAGGACGATTATGCGACCGCTCGGAGCCTGTTGGCACGGATCGGGCCGCCGCTCATCGTCATGCCGGGCAACCACGACGAGCGGGAGGCTTTTCGCCGTTGCTTCTTCGACCATTACTATCTTCCGGCAACCGGGCCGTTGCACCTCGTGCGGGACGATCTGGGGCCGGTTCGGATCGTCGGACTCGACGTGACGGTGCCGGGAGAGCATCGCGGCTTGGTGGATGAGGCCGCAGCCGCGTGGCTCGATGCCGTCCTCGCCCGCGATCCGGCGCGGCCGACGCTTGTGATGATGCATCAGCCGCCCTTCTCGACCGGCGTCCCCTATCTCGACGATTATCGCTGCCACGGCGCTGATCGCCTGGCGGCTGTCCTCCGCCGGTATCCGGCGGTGGAACGGGTGCTTTGCGGCCACGTGCATCGGCTGCTCTGCACCGCCCCCAGCACGGCAACCAGCATCGCGCTCTCGCTCCGTCCCGACTCCGAACCCGCCTCGTTTCTCGAGCCACCCGCCTTCCTCCTCCACCGGTGGGATGCTGCGACCGGCCTTGTCACGCATGTCGTTCCGATCGGCCCCTTCCCCGGACCGTTCCCCTTCGCGTGAGCGCCTCGGCGGATCAGTCGGACAAGACCCTCTCGAGGGCGTAGACATTCGGGGCCGGGGCCGGAACCTGCGAGGGTTGGACAGCGTCGTTATTCTAAACTTGGTGCCTTGCAGTGCCGGGCGCGACGGGAGGACGACGATGATCAATCATGGCCGGGAGAGCGCCATCCGGGCGCGCGCCTATCAGCTCTGGATCGAGAGCGGTTATGCCGACGGCTATCAGGACGCGCACTGGCGTCAGGCCGAGCGGGAGATCGGCGAACAGAGCGCGCGCTCGGAGATGCCGCCGACCGTCAGGGCGGTGGCCCAGGACAACCGTCACGTCGACGGGATGAGTCTCTATCGCTCCGTGATCGACCCCGCGCCGGCACACGGCTGAGCTCTCCGGCTATGACGTGCGGCGACGACATCGACCGTCGGACCCGCCTGTGGACTATGGGGCGACCACAGAGTCGCTGTCACGGACCGGGGCGCGACGGGAGGGACTGCGGCGGCGCCGCGCGGTGCCTCGAG
>JAYVMK010000173.1:0-2710 GCA_043758995.1 Lichenibacterium sp.
CGTCACCCATGAACACCCTGTCGACCACCATGAAGGCTTCCGTAGCCGCCTCTGCGCACGAGGGCGATCGCCGCGGGCTCTGGCCGCTGCAGTGCCTGAATTTCTTCATGGCCGACATGCAGGCCGGCATCGGCCCGTTCCTCGGTGTCTTTCTGCTGGCGCACGGCTGGCAAAGCGGGCTGATCGGCTCCGTCATGACCATCGGCGGCGTCGCCGGCATGCTCATGACGGCGCCGGCGGGCGCGCTCGTCGATGCGACGCGCCGCAAGCGCTTCTATGTCGTCGTGCCCGGCATCGCGACGGTGCTGGCCTCGGCCCTCATCCTCCTGTCGCAGCAGTTTTGGCTCGTTGCGGCCTCTCAGGTGGCGACCGCCATCGCTGGCGCCGCGATCGGGCCCGCCGTAACGGGCATCACGCTCGGCATGGTGCGCCAGCGCGGGTTCAACAATCAGAATGGCCGCAACCAGGCCTTCAACCATGCCGGCAACATGGTGGGGGCCGGTCTCTCCGGGCTCCTCGGCTGGCAGTTCGGTTTCACGGCCGTGTTCTGGCTCGCGGCGGCCTTCGGTGTCGTGTCCATCCTCTCGGTCCTGTTGATCCCCGCCGATGCGATCGACGACGATGCGGCACGGGGGCTCGAGAAGGGCGCGGCCGACGACGGACAGGCGAGCGGCTTCAAGGTGCTGTTGCAGACGAAGCCGCTTCTCATCCTGGCCGCCGCCTTGGCCTGCTTCCATCTCGGCAACGGCGCCATGCTGCCGCTCTACGGGCTGGCCGTCGTCGCCGCCAAGGCGGGCGACCCATCGCTCTTCGTCGCCACCACGATCGTCGTGGCCCAGGCCGTGATGATCGTCGTCTCGATCGTCGCCATGCGGATGGCCGAAGGGCGCGGCTATTGGCTGATCCTGCTGATCTCGTTTCTCGCTTTGCCGCTTCGCGGACTGTTGGCCGCCAACATGATCGATGCCTGGGGCGTCTATCCGGTCCAGGCTCTCGACGGCATCGGGGCCGGGCTCCAGAGCGTCGCGGTTCCGGCTCTCGTGGCGCGCATCCTGAACGGCACGGGCCGGATCAACGTCGGTCAGGGTGCCGTCATGACGGTCCAGGGTCTCGGAGCGTCGCTCAGCCCCGCCATCGGGGGCTGGCTGGCGCAGGGACTGGGCTACGGACCTGCCTTCCTGATTCTGGGCAGCTTCGCGCTGGTATCGATCGCGCTTTGGATCGGCTTCGCATCCGTCATGAGACCGGCCTGCGCGGGAGAGTCCGATACGTCGACCCCCGACGCGACCGCGTCAGGAGCCGCGGCATGAGCATCCGGGACGACGGAACCACACCCGCGGCCGAGCACCCGGGCGTTCTCGCCTTCGCGCATATCGGTGACCTTCACCTGACCGATGCCAAGCAGCGGAACTTCACCGACTTCCTTGCCATCGTGGCTCAGCTCGAAGTGGAATGCGCCTCGACGCTCGATTTCGTCGTCCTGCCCGGCGACAATGCCGACAACGGCCGGGCCGGCCAATATGCACTGGTCGCGACGGCGCTGAAAATGCTGAGCATTCCCGTCCACGTCATCCCGGGCGACCACGACATGGAGCAGGGCGGTCTCGCGAACTTCTACAGCGTCCTTGCCGCCGATCCCTTGCCCAAGGCTCTGACGCTCCGGGGCGCGCGCTGCCTGTTCCTCGACATCAGCGGGCCGGGCTCGGGCGGGCCCGATTTCCGCCTCGGTGCCGAACAGCTGGTGTGGCTCGATCACGAGCTCGCGGCAGCCCGGAGCGCCGGGATGCCGAGCCTCGTCTTCACCCACACCTATCCGGACGACCTCAGGGGCGAGGGCGAGACGGAGGCGATGAATCGGCTCCTCGCCGAGAACGACGTGGCGCTCGTCGACATGGGTCATACCCATTACAACGAGCTCGCCAATGACGGGCGCACGATCTTCGCCGCCACCCGGTCGACGGGCCAGATCGAAGAGGGCCCTGTCGGCTATTCGATCGCGTCGCTCGATGCCGGCGTGGTGAGCTGGCGCTTCAAGGCGCTCGACGATGCCTTCCCCTTTGTCCTGATCACGTCGCCGGCCGATCACCGGCTGATGCGTGGCGAAGCCCAGCGCATTGCCGGCCGCTGCACGGTGCGGGCCTTGGTCCTGGGAACGTCGGCACCGGCGCGCGTGGCCTGCCGGGTCGAGGACGGCGACTGGGTGTCGATGACGCGCGACGCGGACCAGCGCACCTGGAGCGCCGATCTCGATCTGCCCGACGAACGCCTCGTGAGCCTCGAGGTCCAGGCCGTCGACGGGCTGGGCCGTCCGGGCCTGCATGCCATTCGCGCCGCCGGTTCGCGCTACCGGACTCCGACCCGGCGCGGAGCCGGCAGCGACGCCGATGCCGTGGGCGCCTGGCCGGAGAACGGTATCTTCGGCACGCAGCTCGGCCCCAACCGGAACGGCATCAAACCGTCCTGATCACCCGAATCGCATCGCTTTTCTTCGTTTCCGAGGTCTTTCAACGTGACAGCAGTACAGATGTGGACCTGGGGCATTGCCGCCCTGGCCACCGCCGGAGTGATCATCCGGCCCTTCAACTGGCCCGAATTCATCTGGGCGGTCGCGGGCGCCGTCGCGCTCGTGGTTTTTGGCCTGCTGCCGTGGACCGATGCCCTGACCGGCATCGGCAAGGGCACGGACGTCTACCTCTTTCTGACCGGCATG
>JAYVMK010000174.1:0-8302 GCA_043758995.1 Lichenibacterium sp.
GTGTCGCCGCTGTTCGAAACCATCGCCGACCTGCGCGACGCCGAGCCCATCATGCGTGCCTTCTACATGCTGCCGGGGGTCGAGGCGCTGGTGGTCGCCTCGGGCGCCGAGCAGGACATCATGTTGGGCTACTCGGATTCCAACAAGGACGGCGGCTTCTTCACCTCCAACTGGGAGCTGTACCGGTCCTCGACGCAGCTGGCGCGGCTGTTCGACGAGAAGCCCGGCATCACCATGCGCCTGTTCCACGGCCGTGGCGGCACGGTTGGGCGCGGCGGAGGACCGAGCTACCAGGCAGTCCTGGCGCAGCCGCCCGGCACCGTGAGGGGGCAGATCCGCCTAACCGAACAGGGCGAGGTCATCTCGTCGAAATACGCCAACCCCGAAATCGGGCGCCGCAACCTGGAGACCCTGGTCTCGGCCAGCCTGGAGGCGACGCTGCTCGCCTCGGATGACGCGGCGCCCGACGAGTTCCTCGACGCTGCGGCGGAGCTGTCACGGATCAGCATGGCGGCCTACCGGGCGTTGGTCTACGAGACTCCGGGCTTCACCGAATACTTCTTCGCCGCCACGCCGATCGCCGAGATCGCAGACCTTAACATCGGCTCGCGCCCGGCATCGCGAAAAGCCAACCGTGTAATCGGAGACCTGCGCGCAATACCCTGGAGCTTTTCCTGGGGCCAGTCGCGCGTCAGCTTGCCGGGGTGGTTCGGGTTCGGCTCGGCGGCGCGTGCTTTCCTCGTCGCGCAAGGCGAGCATGAGGGCATGACGCTCCTGCGCCGCATGAACTCCGAATGGCCGTTCTTCCGCACCGTATTGTCGAACCTCGACATGGTGCTGGCCAAGACAGATTCGTCGGTGGCACGGCGCTACAGCGAACTCGTGCCCGACCGCGCGCTGGCGGAGCGCATCTTCGCTGCCATCCAGGCCGAGTGGGACCTCACCACGACAGTGCTGAACGACATCCTGGAGACGGATGAACGGCTCGCCGAAAACCCGTCGCTGGCCCGTTCGATCGAACACCGCTTCCCATACATCAAGCCACTAAACTACCTGCAAGCCGATCTCCTGCGCCGCTTCCGCGCCGGCCAGGCAGACGACCATATTCAGCGCGGGCTTCTGATATCCATCAACGGCATTGCAGCGGGGCTGCGGAACACAGGGTGAGAACAACCGACAGCCCTCCCTACACATCGCGAATGGCAGATCTCGTAATCGAAGGCGCGCTGCAGGACCGTACGCCTGAGCCGTATTTTAGAACCAGCCAATTTGGCGGACAGAGCGGAGCGGGCTAAGCGCGCGGGCCGGTGAGGTTGACGACGTTTCCGCTACGAAAAAGCGTCGTGCGAGACCTCCCGCCCGCTTTGCCACGCTGATCATCGCTTTCGCGCCGCTCCGCGTCCTGCGTTCTGGCCGCACGCTCAGCTGCTGCTGGTCGGTGCCCGGCGAAATTGTACCCAAACGAATTCGTTAGGATCGTGACTGCATGCATTTGAGCCGTTTCCGGCAGCGTCCATTCGGGAACAGTCAGGTCAGGCGTCCGGGTCGGTCGTGGCAACGTTCCAGGCTAGGCAGTGCGAAGTCACACACAGATCGCCGCGCGACACATTGGGCGTCCCCGCCGCCAGGATGGCACTTCGGATACCAGTCGGACTCTGCATCGACGACCAGCGCTCGGGAATGTTTCCGAGATGGGGCGTCACGGAGCCGCCTGCAGAGGACCGCGCTCATCCCGTTGCGCTTCATCATTCTTTACATTCGGCCAGCCTCGGCGAAACATCGCATCGCTAGTCTCTCAACCTGCGGCGTCGGACTGCCGCGGAAAAGGGAGACTTTCATGAGCGATGCAGACAGATCCACGCCACCGTCGGCGGCCTCCGTTCAACCCGGGACGGGAACGAGCAGGTTCGGTTCCGGAGGCCGACGGCGGTCATTTTGGCTGCCGGGCGCCGTCGCGGCCGGCATGGCAATCGGTGCCGGTGGTTTAGCGGTCGCCGCCACAGTGCCCGTGAACGCCCTCTGGCATCATGGCCTGTCGCTCGAGAAGATGCAGCGCTTCGTGGTCGTTGCCCTCGACTCCGTCGGGGCGACCACGGCGCAGGAGGGAAAAATCCACGACATCCTCGCGGCGAACTTCGCAACCATGAGAGACCATGCGAAGGATCACGACGCGCTTCGCCAACGTGTGCTGGACCTTCTGCGGGCTTCATCGATCGATCGCGCCGCCGTCGAGGCACTGCGGGTCGAGCAGATCGCGGCCCTCGATGCGCGATCAAAGCAGATCGTGGGGGCCGTACTCGATGCGGCCGAGCAGCTGACGCCGGAGCAGCGGGCGAAGCTGGCCGACAAGGCCGAACAGATCGCGCAGCATGGTCCGATGGGCGCACTATGGGGCGGGCCGCATGGCGGCATGGGTGGCCGGTGGCGTGAACCCATGGACGGCCAACACGGCGCCGCCGATGATGCGCCGGACCTCGGTCCCGACACCGTCCCGGACAAGGGCTGAAGCGAAGCGCAGGCATGGCTAATCGGATCCTCATCATCGACGACGACACGCGTCTGTCAGCGATGGTTTCCGACTACCTGTCGACGTCAGGCTTCGAAGTGGATCGCCGCCCGACCGGCCTGGATGGCTTGACGGCGATCGCCCGCACGAGTTTCGACGCTGTGATCTTAGACGTGATGCTGCCCGACATCGACGGCTTCGAGGTCTGCCGGCGGATCCGGATGCGTTCCGAGGTTCCGGTCCTCATGCTGACCGCACGCGGCGACGACACGGACCGGATCGTCGGCCTCGAGATCGGCGCCGACGACTACCTTCCGAAGCCGTTCAACCCGCGCGAGCTTCTTGCGCGGGTCCGAGCCATCCTGCGTCGGCGGAAGGGTCTGGCCGGTCCCGACGACGCGATACTGCGCTTCGGTCGCCTCGAGATCGACCGCGGGTCTCGTATCGTCAGGATCGACGGCGAAGACCGGGCCCTCACGGGCCATCAGTTCGATCTCCTCGTTGTCTTGGCGGAGAATGCCGGTCGCGTGCTGAACCGCGAGCGGCTTCTCGATCTCCTGAAGGGGCAGGAAATGGACGCCTTCGATCGATCGATCGACGTCCATATCTCCCGTATCCGTGTCGCGATCGAGGACGACCCCAAGCATCCGCGCCGGATCATCACCGTAAGGGGCAGCGGCTACGTATTCGCGAAGACTCAGGATCACGAACCATGATCGCTGTCCGGCGGCGGCTCTTCTGGAAGATTTACGCGACGCTCCTGTCCAGCCTGGTCGCCGTTGCGATCCTCATGGGCTGCATGTGGTGGCTCCTGGCGGAGGTTTCGGGGGAGCGCTGGGGCGGTGCGTTGCGCATCGATCTCAAGGGAGCCTTGGCGCGCTCCGCATCCTCACCGGGCATCGTCGCCGATGTGGTCCCTGGATCGGGCGGCGGCGGCGAGACGGACGTTTCGCTTTACGATCAGAGCGGCACCCTGGCCGCCTCGCACGGCGATCGGATTCCGCTGACGGCGGACGACAGCGGCTACCACCACGGACCTCGACACGTCATGCGGATCGATCTTCCCGACGGTCGGACGGTCCTGGCCCGCGCGCGGCTGCCGCGCAGCGAGTCGGGCTTGCACATCTTGACCGTGGTGCTGATCGTCGCTGGCGGCGTCGGGCTCACGGCCTATCCGGTGACGGCGCGGCTCACCCGCCGGTTCGAGGCCTTGCGCTCCGGCATGGAACGCTGGGGAGCGGGCGAGGTGACGACCCGTGTGGACGTCGTTGGCGACGACGAGGTCGCCCTTATCGCTCGCACGTTCAACGGGGCCGCCGAGCGCCTGAGCCTGGTGTTGCGATCCCACAAGGCTCTGCTGGCCAATGCCAGCCACGAACTGCGTTCACCGCTCGCCCGCCTGCGTGTCGCCGTTGAGCTCTGGCTGATGGAGACCTCGGTCGAGACTCATGCCGAGATCGTCCAAAACCTCTCGGAGGTCGACCAACTGGTCGAAGAAATCCTGCTATCGAGCCGCCTCGATCTGACCGATCCAAGCCCTTAACCCACCGCACCGGTCGACCTGCTCGGTCTTGCGGCCGAAGAAGCGGCACGTGTGGGCGCGCGCCTCGACGGTATGTCCACGGAGATCGAAGGCGACTCCAAACTCCTCCGGCGTCTCATCCGCAATCTGCTCGATAACGCAGGCCGGCATGGGAGTCCCCCGGTCGAGGTCGAGGTTTCGCACTTTGGCAGTGACGCCCGCATCGTGATCTCGGACAAGGGATCGGGCATCCCGGAAGCCGATCGCGACCGAGTGTTCGAGCCGTTCTATCGACCCGTCGGACGGGGGGAAGCAGGCGGCGGGTGGGGGCTCGGCCTGTCACTGGTGCGCCAGATTGCCGAGCGGCACGGTGGCAGCGTGAGCTGCGGCGAGGAAGCGGGCGGCGGCAGCCGTTTCGTCGTTCGCCTCGCCCGGAGGCAGCGTCCCAATGTTGATCCATCAACCGACGAGCCTGACAGGCGGCTCGCCGGTCTTGCTTCAGGTCGGCAATCAGCGGTCGAATAGTGATCCCAGGGCGTTGCTCCTCGCGACTTAATTCGGCCGCGCCGCCATACACCAGGGCGATCTTCGTCACTGGCTCTGACCCTGCAGGCACGGCCAGCATGTCGGCTCCGCTTGCTATGCCGAAGAACGCCTCGACCAACCAGGCCAATTCGCGCACCAACGCTCTGGTCCTCTGGAGCGCGGTGGTCGCCCGCGTTTTCTCCTGCCAGAGCTGGCTCAGCTTTCGCCAAGCGTTCTCGCAAGGCGACAACGTCCGCAATGGCGAGCGCGGCACTACCGTCGTCTGCGTCGACCGGTGCACCCTACAATCACCGGCTCCAGCTCGGAAACTCGGTCGATCTCGCAATCGTGGTCTCGACCCGGATGGATCGGAGCCTGGGCCTCCGCTGATTCGATCTCAACGATTAGCAACAAGTCAGAGCGGAATAGAATGAAGGTCGCCGCCTGCGCGGGTGGATCGCCATACCGAAGCCACTTCTTCCATTACCTTGATCCACGGTATGACCTTTGGCACCCTACTTTAACGTCCGGGGCCGGACCGACCTTGTCTTTAAGAGTTCAGAAGATGGTTCGCTTACCCTAGACCATCGGGGTGGTGGTCCGATTCGATAGAGGACGTGAGCGTTTGGACCAGGATTATTGGAGTGTCTGCACCCTTCCTCGCGCTGGCCACGTGCAGAATAGCGGTCCAGAGGTGCGTTCGGGCATGCAGCGATACGAGTGGATCCACGGGCTGCGTCTGGCGAGGCGCGGGTCATGAACATCAGGATCGCGCGGACCCCGTCCGACATCGCTAGCGTGCGTCGCCTCTTCACCGGCTACGGCAATTTCATCCATCTTACGCTCGGCATCGATCTCTGGGACTATGACTTCGGAGCCGAGATCGACAGCCTGCCCGGCCCGTATGTCGCGCCGGCGGGGTGCTTGCTGCTGGCCGCCGGTGACAGTGGCGCGGTCGGCATCAAGGGCGGACCGATCGAGGGTACCTGCGAACTGAAGCGCTTCTTCGTTGACGAGTCGGCGCGCGGCTTGGGCGTCGGCCGCGCGCTACTCGCGGCCGCAGTGGAGTTCGCCGTCGCCGCCGGCCATCAGCGGATGCTGCTCGACACGAAGGCTGACCTGACTTCCGCGATCCGCCTCTATGAGAGCGTCGGGTTTCGGGTGATCCGACCCTACTGGGACAATCCGGTCCCGAATGTCCTCTGCTACGGCCTGGAACTGCGTCGCTCGCGGCGTCGGCGGGGCACCGCTAGACCGGAGCGCACTGCTGCCACGACGAACGAGCCATAAAACTCCGTTTCACAACCAAAGCTCGAAGGATCCCCCCCCCGAGCAGCCATCTCGCGCGCGATCGACTAGACCGTCGCGTGGAGCGAGGTGTGCTAGCGTATGTGGCCTCGATCCATCTGAACCACTCGCTCGCGGACCTCTGGGGAAAATGGCTGTGTTCGCTCGTCATGGTGCACGAGCCGAACCCCGCGTCCAAGTCGATGGTTATCTCCACCTTACATCTCGGCGGGATCGCGGTGGGCGGGGCTCAAGGCCGCCATGGCCGCACGTGGTACTGAAAAATGGCAGCACGGAACGCGCGTTGCTGAGCGGCTGTGAAGCGCTAATCCACAGATCATTCATGGCGAGCAGGGTCAATGAGGTCCAGCCCGCCTCGGCCTGCGGAGACACGTCGACCATGAAGATCGCTCATCTAGCGCTGTGTGCCGCGGCGCTTCTGTCGACATCGCTCCCGAGCGCGGCAAAGCTGGCAAGCGCTAAGGATCAGGCTCGGGCTCAGGCTGAGCGCGCCTGCTACCTCGACGCTAAATCACTCTGCCCCGACGCCATCCCAGACGAAGCCAAAGTGGCGGCGTGCTTCAAAGCCAAGCGGTCTCAGCTCAGTCCGGCCTGCGGCGCCATCTTCGACAAAGGGATCTGACCGGGGAGCCAAGCCTCCCGCTCTCTGTGGCTGTAAAGCTGCCGGGCGACAAAGTCCAAGGCCATTCTGTATGGGGCGCTTGCAGCGGTTGGTTCCGAATAATTTCTAGGCCGGGTGCCGACGCCGATGGCGCCGTTCACTACGCTCTGACGTCTCGGCTTTCGCCGGAACGTCGCGTCGCCCTTCCATGCGGCTCTGCGAGGGCAGCGATATCTTCCACGCCGATCGCTGGGGCACCGCCTACCTCTCCCCCGACGTGGCGGAGGCCGACCCCGAGACGGGCCGCGAGATCGTGGTGCGCGGAAACGGCACCGCTGTTGGAGGCACGAGTGCGGTCGCGCCTGTCTATGCCGGGCTCCTCGTGCCATTCAAACGCAAGCTCGGCTTCGTCACTCCGGTGCGGTGGTCGAACCATCTGGCCTTCGCCAACATCACCGCGGCGACAACGGGCATCCCGCGCCCGCATCGGACCAAATGCCTGCACAGGCTCGGAGCTCCGATCGGGGACAGTATCGCGACTTTCTTCGAGGCACCAACTATGGGTTCGGCACTCGCCGCAAGGTTGGGCGATGCGGCGTTCATGCCGAGGCTTCAGCGGACGGCTTAGGGTGAAATACCGAGACGGAGCGGCGGTCGGGATCGCGTTTGACTGAGGCGTCTCCCGATGTGGCTATGGACGAGCTTTTGAACCAACGCCGGCTGCTCCTCGCAGAGGATCGCCGCGTGCTGCCGATACTCTCGCCCTTCACAAGCGGCACGTGCTCGTTGCACAACTGCCGGTCCGCCGACCCTGCATCCCGCCTTTACGGCTCAGCGTCCAGAAAGCCGGCATTGTCAGGTAAGCCTCCCCTGCGGACGAGCTCGCGTCTCGGCCGAGCCCATTCTGCGGGCGCATCGCTCCGGTGAGAGGGAGAGAGCCGCGGCTGTCGCCGTGACGGGCTTCAGGGTCGAGAGAGCGGCTCCCGGCCGGCCCGTCGCGGAGACCCGCGATGCTTCGTTCCTCATCCCGCCCGGCCCCTGGCGCCGAGCGCGCCAACCTTTACGACGAGATCACCACCCGCATCATCGCCGAGCTCGAGGCCGGGCGGCTTCCTTGGGTGCAGCCCTGGGGGACGACCGGCGTGTCGGCCCCGCTCGCCATGCCGAAGAACGCCTCGACCGGCCGGGCCTATTCGGGCGTCAACGTCCTCATCCTGTGGGGCGCGGTGGTCGCCCGCGGCTTCTCCTGCCAGAGCTGGCTCACCTTCCGCCAGGCGCTGGCGCTGGGCGGCAACATCCGCAAGGGCGAGCGCGGCACCACCGTCGTCTACGCCGATCGCTTCATCCCTGACGACGAGAAGCGCCGCGCCCGCGAGAGGGGCGACGACGCCCAAGCGATCCCGTTCCTGAAGCGTTTCACGGTCTTCTCGACCGATCAGTGCGAGGGCTTGCCCGAGGACCTCGCGACCGCGTCGCCGCCCGTCCCCGAGGGCCTGATCCTGCCGGAGGTCGAGACGCTGATCCGCGCCAGCGGTGCCGACGTGCGGCTCGGCGGCGACAAGGCCTTCTACGCACCGGGTCCGGACTATATCCAGGTCCCCCGGCCGGAGACATATTTTGAGCCGGTCAACTGGCACCGCACCGCGCTTCATGAGCTGTCGCACTGGTCGGGCGCACCGCACCGGCTCGGCCGCGACCTGTCGGGCGGCTTCGGCTCGAAGCTCTACGCCAAGGAGGAACTCGTCGCGGAGATCTCGGCGGCGTTCCTCTGCGCCACGCTCGGGATCACGCCGACGGTCCGTCACAGCGACTACGTCGCGTCGTGGCTGGACGTGCTGCG
>JAYVMK010000175.1:0-7192 GCA_043758995.1 Lichenibacterium sp.
CGAGATCGCGCCGCACCACGAGAGCGACCTTGGTCTCGAACACCATCCGGTTCCTCCCGCTGCGGATGACGGGCCGCTTGACACGAAGCGACGCCGCGAACACATCCGCCCATAGCGCACCGGCGATGCGCGAGCCAGCACAGCCCCTTGCCTTGAGGACCAGCCATGACCACCCACGAGAGCGACGCCGCGACAGGCTGGGACGAGCCGAAGCCGACCGCGCTGCTGGTGTTGGCGGACGGCACCGTGTTCGAAGGCGTGGGCCTCGGCGCCACCGGAAAGGCGGTGGGCGAGGTGTGCTTCAACACCGCCATGACGGGCTACGAGGAAATCCTCACAGATCCCTCCTATTCGGGCCAGATCGTCACCTTCACGTTCCCTCACATCGGCAATGTCGGGGTCAACGACCAGGACATCGAGACGCTGAATGCCGCCGCGGAGAACGGCGTGCGGGGCGTCGTGCTGCATGCCGCCATCACCGCGCCATCGAACCATCGCGCCCAGACGCCCCTCGACGGCTGGCTGAAGAGCCGCAACATCATCGGGATCGGCGGTATCGACACGCGCGCCCTGACGGCGCTGATCCGCGACAAGGGCATGCCCAATGCCGTCATCGCCCATGATCCGCAGGGGCGCTTCGACATCGCGGCGCTGAAGGCGGAAGCCGCGGCCTGGCACGGCATCGACGGCTTTGACCTCGTACCCGACGTGACCTCGGCGCAGCGCTCTAATTGGGACGAGACCGTCTGGAAGCTCGAAGCCGGCTTCGGACGCCAGCAACAGCCGAAGCACCATGTCGTCGCCATCGATTACGGCGTGAAACGCAACATCCTGCGGCTCCTGGCCGAGGAGGGTTGCGCCGTCACGGTCGTGCCGGCCACGGCCAGCGCCGACGAGATCATGGCGCTGAAGCCCGACGGCGTGTTCCTCAGCAACGGGCCCGGCGATCCGGCCGAGACCGCGCGCTATGCCGGATCCGTCATCAAGGAGATCGTCGACCGCAAGGTGCCGACCTTCGGCATCTGCCTCGGCCACCAGCTCCTGGCTTTGTCGATCGGCGGCAAGACGCAGAAAATGCACCAGGGCCATCACGGCGCCAACCATCCGGTCAAGGACCAGGATACGGGTCGCGTCGAGATCGTGTCGATGAACCACGGTTTTGCGGTCGACCCGAAGAGCCTGCCGCCCGAAGCCCGGGAGACGCATGTGTCGCTTTTCGACGGCACGAATTGTGGAATCAGTCTGTCCGATCGGCCGGCCTTCTCGGTGCAGTACCACCCAGAGGCCTCGCCCGGGCCGCATGACAGCCACGGGCTGTTTCGGCGCTTCGTGGCCCTGATGGAGGCCGAAAAGGTCAAGAACGCGCCGCGAGGCTGAAGACCGGATGAACGCCGCGCTCAGCGGCCGTTCAATGTCGCAGGCTCACCTTCTTGTCGGATCCTTCGGGGATCAGGGAAGAAGGTCGAGGCCATGCTCAATCGAATCGCGCTCCTCTCCATCGCCGGTGCAACGCTCTCCGTAGCGGCGCTGCCGCATGCCGCTTCCGCCGCCGACTATTACGACGAGGGTCGCGGGTCCGTCGTCTTGCACAGCCATCAGGACGTCGAGATCGACGGCGGCCGAGCCGATCCGGAGCAACCGTACATGCGCCGCTTCGCCCCTCGTGGACCGGGACCGGTCGTCTTCGACGAGCGTGGTCAAGGACGGGGCTTCGATCGCCCGGCCTATGGAGGCCCGGAGGGTGGCTACCGAGACCCTGTCTTCGCCGAAGGTCCGGAATACGGCGGCCGCGGACCCTTGGTCGGCCCGGGCTTCGGCCGTGCTCCCTTGGTCGACGACGGCAGGCCCTACCGTTTCGCGCCGAACTATCGCGCGGTCGCGGCCGGTGCCGGCGGCGAGGTGTTCGACGAGCATGCCGGGTTGCCGGATGTCGGCTGCACCGTTCAGCAGTCCCAGTCGGTGACGCCTGCGGGCTGGCGCAAGATCGTCACCCACCGCACCTGCTACCGGCGCTGACGCTCTCGGGCGATTACAGCCGGCTCAGGAAACCCGCGAAGGTCATCAGCCCTTCCGGCCATGGTACGTGGCCGGACTCGGGATTGACGTGGCCGGCCTGGCCGGCATCGATGAACACCGAGCCCCAGACCGCCGACAGCGTCGCGGTCTCCTCGATCCCGCAATAGGGGTCGTCGTGACTGCCGACGAGGAGGCTGCGAAAGGGCAGGGGATCCGTCGGGAAAGGCCGGAACGCCGGATCGATCTCTTCGATTCCGATCAGCGTCGTCTCGCTCGGTGGCGCCACCATGAAGGCGCCGGCGACCTTGCCGGTCGCGGCGATCCGGGGCGCCGCGTGCACCAGGGCCACGACGCCGAGGCTGTGAGCTATGGCCACGACGGGCCGCTCGCAGGCCTCGACTGCGACGACGATGCGCTCCTCCCAGGCCGCCGCAACCGGGTGATCCCAATCCTCCTGCTCGATCCGGTGAGCATTGGGCAGCTTCGCGGCCCATCGCGTCTGCCAATGATCGGGCCCCGAGCCGCCGAGGCCCGGGATGATGAGGAGGTCGGTGTCGCGGCTGCGCATGGAGATGGATCTTCGTGTCGATGCGGAATGTCGAAGCGACCTTGCCGTGCCGACCCTCGATCTGTCGAGGCGCTGGACATCGGCGCTGCGGCAAAGCGGCCGAACGGCGTGTCGCATCGCGGCGCGCTCCACGTCGCTCCGGTGCTAGACGAAGGGAGGCGCAGGCCCGACATTGCCGCCGACCGCCCGGAGCCCCGACGCCTTGCGATTCTCATTGGCCCAATTGATCCGTCAGAGCTTTTCCGGCCACGCGGGCTGGCCCGAGCAATGGCGGCACGCGGAACCCCGAGCCTCCTACGACGCTGTGATCGTCGGCGGCGGCGGACATGGTCTCGCCACCGCCTATTATATGGCGGCGGAACACGGCATGCGAAACATCGCGGTCGTCGAGAAAGGCTGGCTCGGCGGCGGCAATACCGGCCGCAACACCACGATCATCCGCTCGAACTATCTCTGGGAAGAGAGCGAGGCGCTGTATAACCACGCGCTGAACCTGTGGCAGGACTTGTCCCAGGTGCTCAACTACAACGTCATGTACTCGCCGCGCGGCTGCATGATGCTGGCGCATAACATTCACGACGTGCAGGTGTTCAAGCGCCACGTCCACGCCAACCGCTTGGCCGGCATCGACAACGAATGGCTGACGCCCGAGCAGGCGAAAGAGTTCTGCCCGATCCTCAACATCTCCGAGGGGATCCGTTACCCGATCCTCGGCGCGAGCCTGCAGCGCCGCGGCGGCGTGGCGCGCCACGATGCCGTGGCCTGGGGCTATGCCCGCGCCGCCAGCGCGCTCGGGGTCGACATCATCCAGAACTGCGAGGTCACGGGCTTCTCGCGCGACCCATCCGGGGCGATCTCCGGCCTCGACACGACCAAAGGTCCGATCCGCACGCAGCGCGTCGGCGTGGTGGCGGCCGGCAATACCAGCCACGTCATGGCCATGGCGGGGGTGCGGCTGCCGCTCGAAAGCTATCCCCTGCAGGCGCTGGTGTCGGAGCCCGTGAAGCCCATCATGCCCTGCGTGGTCATGTCGAACACGATCCACGCCTATATGTCGCAATCCGACAAGGGCGAACTCGTCATCGGCGCCGGCACCGATGCCTATGTGAGCTACAGCCAGACGGGCGGGCTGCACATCGCCACCCATACGCTCGACGCCATCTGCGAACTCTTCCCGATGGTGCGGCGACTGCGCATGCTGCGCAACTGGGGCGGCATCGTCGACGTCACGCCGGACCGGTCGCCCATCATCGCGCGGACGCCGGTCCCCGGCCTCTACGTCAATTGCGGCTGGGGGACGGGCGGCTTCAAGGCGACGCCCGGCTCGGGCAACGTCTTCGCCCATATGGTGGCGCGGGGCGAACCGCACCCGATCAACGCGCCCTTCACGCTGGACCGGTTCCGCACCGGTCGGCTCATCGACGAGGCCGCGGCGGCGGCGGTGGCGCACTGATGCTCCTGATCCCCTGTCCCTTCTGCGGCCCTCGTCCCGAACTCGAGTTCCGCAACGCCGGCCATGCTCATATCGCCCGCGACCTTGCGGTCGATGACCAGGCCTGGGCCGAGACCCTGTTCTTTCGCGACAATCCGAAGGGCATCATGGCCGAGCGCTGGCGGCATTTTTCCGGCTGCGGCCGCTTCTTCAACGTGCTGCGTGACACGGTCAGCGACGCCATCCTGGCGAGCTACAAGTCGGGAGAGCCGCGACCCGCGGCGCCTCCGCTCGTGCCCGAGGGCGAGGCACCCCGCATCGGTGCCGGCGACGAGGTCGCGCCGTGACGGGTGAGTTTCGCACCACCCGCGGCGGCCGCATCGACCGCGCCCGCGTCCTGCGCTTCACCTTCGACGGGCACCGATACGAGGGCTTCGCCGGTGATACGCTGGCCTCTGCGCTGCTGGCCAACGGCGTGCATCTCCTTGGTCGCTCTTTCAAATACCATCGCCCGCGCGGGTTGCTGGCCGCCGGCAGCGAGGAGCCCAATGCGCTCTGCACGGTGAAGCGCGACCGTGCCCGGGTCACGCCGAATCTGCGCATGACCCAGGTCGAACTCTACGAAGGCCTCGTTGCCGAAAGTCAGAACAGCTGGCCGGCGCGGGGCTTCGACCTCGGCGCCGTCAACAACCTGCTGTCGCCGCTCTTCGCCGCCGGATTCTATTACAAGACCTTCATGGGGCCGCGCTTCGTCAAGGGCACGACGCTCTGGGCGAAGGTGTTCGAGCCGGTCATCCGCCGTGCCGCAGGCCTCGGCGTGCCGCCCAAGGAGGCCGACCCCGACCTCTACGCCAACCGCTTCGCCCATTGCGACGTGCTGGTGGTGGGCGCCGGCCCGGCCGGGCTGGCGGCGGCCCTGGCGGCGGCTCGCGCCGGCGCACGAACTATGCTCTGCGACGAGAATGCCGAGACGGGCGGGTCGATGCTCTGCGAGCCGGAGGTGCTGATCGACGGCATCCCGGTGGAAGATTGGATCGCCAAGACGCTGGTTGAACTCAGGCAGCGCGGCGTGCGGGTTCTGACCCGCACCCAAGCCTTCGGCTACTACAACCACAACTTCGTCGCGCTGGTGCAGCGCCTGACCGATCACTTGCCGCAGCCCGCGGCAGATGCCCCACGGGAGCGGCTCTGGCAGGTCCGGGCCAAGCATGTCGTGCTGGCGACCGGCGCCACCGAACGGCCGCTGGTGTTCCCCGACAACGACCGGCCCGGCGTGATGCTGGCCGATGCCGCGCGCGCCTTCCTGAAGCGCTGGGGCGTGACGCCCGGCACACGGGCCGTCCTGGTGACGGCGCACGATTCCGCCTATCGCACGGCCGTCGACCTCGCGAGGGCCGGCGTGACGGTCGCCCGCATCGTCGATACGCGACCTCGACCGGCGGGTCCGGGTATCGACGCCGACGTGCGGCCGGCATCCCGGTCATGACCGGCGGAACCGTGGTGGGCACCACGGGGTCGTTGCGGGTCGCGGGCGCCATCGTGGCCCAGGCCTCGGGTCAGGCGACCAGCGATCACGAGACCGTGGCCTGCGATCTGCTTCTGATGTCGGGAGGCTTCACGCCCGCCGTCCATCTCTTCTCGCAGTCGCGTGGCAAGCTCCGCTTCGATGCCGCGACCCAGCGCTACCTGCCGGGCGACGCCGCCCAGGTGCAATCGTCGGTCGGAGCCTGTTCCGGCTCCTGGGGCATCTCCGCAGCGCTCGACGAGGGCTCGGCGGCGGGGGCCGCGGCCGCCAATGGCGTTGCGAAGCCGGTGGCCCACACGGTCGAAGGCGACCATGCCGACGACGAGGGCGGCGTGCTCGGCGCCCTGCCTCATCACCGCGATCCCACTCGCGTCAAAGCCTTCGTGGACTTCCAGAACGACGTCACCGCGAAGGACATCGGCCTTGCGGTCCGCGAGGGCTTCCGCTCGATCGAACACGTCAAGCGCTACACAACGACCGGGATGGCGACCGACCAGGGCAAGACGTCGAACATGAATGCCCTGGCCATCGCGGCGACGGCGCTCGGCAAGACGCTGCCCGAGATCGGCCTCACCACCTTCCGCCAGCCCTATACGCCGGTGACCTTCGGCGTCTTCGCGGGTGCTGCGCGCGACGACCTCTTCGATCCCCTCCGCCGCACACCCATCCACGGCTGGGCCGAGGCACGCGGCGCGCAATTCGAGGATGTCGGGCAGTGGAAGCGGGCCTGGTACTTCCCGCAGAGCGGCGAGGATCTCCATGCCGCCGTCAATCGCGAGGTGCGGGTGACGCGCGAAGTGGCGGGGCTCTTCGATGCCTCGACGCTGGGCAAGATCGAGGTGGTCGGGCCGGATGCCGCGGAGTTCTTGAACCGGCTTTACACGAATGCTTGGATCAAGCTCGGTATCGGCCGCTGCCGCTACGGGCTGATGCTGAACGAATCCGGTTTCGTGATGGACGATGGCGTCGTGGGCCGTCTCGCGCCGGACCGGTTCCATGTCACCACCACGACGGGCGGGGCGCCTCGCGTGCTGAACCACATGGAGGATTACCTCCAGACCGAGTTTCCGGACCTGAAGGTGTGGCTGACCTCGGTCACCGAACAATGGGCCGTCATCGCCGTGCAGGGGCCGCGCGCCAGGGACATCCTGGCGCCGCTCGTCGACGGCATCGATCTCTCGGCCGAGGCCTTTCCCCATATGGCGATCCGCGAGGGCACGGTCTGCGGCGTGCCGACCCGGCTCTTCCGGGTGAGCTTCACGGGCGAACTCGGCTTCGAGGTCAATGTACCGTCGGACTATGCGGCTGCCGTCTGGGAGGCCGTGTGGGCGCGCACCGAAGCGCTCGGTGGAACCGCCTACGGCACCGAGGCCATGCATGTGATGCGGGCCGAGAAAGGCTTCGTCATCGTCGGCCAGGAGACCGATGGAACGACGACCCCCGACGATCTCGGCCTGGGCGGGATGGTGGCGATGAGCAAGCCGGATTTTGTCGGCAAGCGTTCGCTCGGCCGCCCGGACCTCGTGACCTCCGGCCGCAAGCAACTCGTCGGCCTCGCCACCGAGGGCCGGATCGTTCTGGAGGAGGGCGCGCAAATCACCCTGCAGCCTGACCCCGCAACCGGCACCCATGCGGTCGGTCACGTCACGTC
>JAYVMK010000176.1:0-3799 GCA_043758995.1 Lichenibacterium sp.
ATCGTCGTCGCGCACGATGTAGAGCCGGCGCAGTGTCTCAGGAAACAGGACGGCTGCGAGGTGGTTCGCGGAGAGCGCCGCCGCCATCGCCATGTCGGGCAATACGCACCGGAGCGACAGGATCGTCTCGATGCCCTCGCCGGCCGCCATCACTTCGCCCGGTACGCCGAAACGCACGGCGTTGCCGAGCAGGTCGCCCATCGCCCGCCGCGGTGTGTCGATCGGCGCCTTGCCGAGCGTGGCCTCGTTGAAGCCTTCCGGATCGAGCCAGGTGCGATGCGCGCCGGTCAAATGGCCGGAGAGATCGGTGACGGACGCGATCATGGCGGGCCAGGTTTCGGTCCGCGCATCGTCGTCCGGCCGGTAGTAGCAGCGGGGATGGAAGCGCAGCGATCCGGTTCCGTGCAAAGCCGTAATGCCGCGATTACGAAGATACGACTCCACGCGTGTGCGCTCGATTGATTGCGACATGGCGAAAAGTCGCCGTGCCGCCTCTGGCGATCCCGTGGGTACGCGAGCCTTGGCTGAGCGGGCGCGCTCGAGTTCAGGCTCTGGATGCGGCAGGCTTAGGAATGAACGTGCCTCGTCGGCGACATCCTTGAAGTCGATCAGTCCGCAGCTTTCCCGGATCACGTCAAGTAAGTCGCCATGCTCGCCGGTGGCTGCGTCGGTCCATTTTCCGGCTGGACCCTTCGGCGTTTCCTTGAGCCGGACGAACATCGAGCGACCGGCCGTGTTGCGGACGTCGCCCACCAGCCAATAGCCGCCTTCGCGGCGTCCGGCGGAGAGGTAGTGCCGGCACACCGTCTCGGCATTGCGCGCGAGACACTGTGCGAGTTCGGAGGCATCGCGCGACATCACGCCGCCTCCCGTTCGCTGATGCGCAGGGCCGGATAGTGGCCCAGCGCCTTCGTCAGCACGGCGGCGCCCTTGGCGTCGGTCGGCACGAACATGCGCAGCTTCCAGGAGATGATCTCGCTGAAGAGGCCGTAGGCGCGCAGGCGGTCGCGCATAGTGTCGGTGAAGCCCGACAGCTCGATGCGATGTGCGCCCATGACCCGCACGCGACGGAGCTGCAGGCCTTCGGCGAGATCGAGAACGGTGCGACCATCCATCAGCGCCGCGAAGGCTGCCTCCGGCGTAAGGGTCGTGGTCCCGGCCACGGACGCTTTCGCGGCCCAGGCGGGCGAGACCCTGCGGCCGATGATGCGCTCGCCGGCGTCGGTCTGAAGGCGGTAGACCCGGCTCGACTCGTTCGGCAGCCGCTTCCAGATCGGCAGCAGCAGGCCAGCGACGATGTGGAGCGTGCTGTCGGCGAACTCCGGCACGTCCGCCACTTCGCGAGCCCAGGTGGCGGCGAACGCCTCGCGCTCGGCCGCCTGCCAGTGGCTCTCGTCCATCATCTTCAGCGACGCGTGATGATATTCCATCGGCCGGATCAGCCGCACGCGGCGTTCGATTTCGCCATCGTCCAGCATCAGGCTCGGGGCTGGGATCTGCACGGCGGCGCGGCCCGAGCGCTCGTTCACCAGCAGCAGGGCGCGGGGATCGCCGAGATGGGCCAACGCCTCATCGAGCGTCACCGGGCGATTGCGGCGCCGTTCGGTGATCGTCAGCAGCCGCGTCTCTGCGCCCGTTGCCGGATGGGTGTAGATGGTTCGCCGATCGGCGACGACGAAGCTTTCGGCCTGCAACGTCTCCAGACCAACGTCATAGACGCCGCTGGCGATGGCGCCCTCCACCTTGGCGTTCAGCAATTGCTCGAACGCCGTGAAGAGCACGCCCTGCAGCGCGATGGTCAGCGCCAGCAGGCGGTTGAGGAAGGTCGTGATCGGCGGCAGCTCGTCCTTGATGCCGTTGGCATCCATCAGCTTGAGGCCTGTGGCGTCCTCGAACATCTGCAGCGAGCAGCCCTCGACCTTGCCGCGAACCAGAAGCAGGTAGAGCTGGCGCAGCGCGTCGCGGGCGTAGTGGGATTCGAGATTGTCCTCCGGCCGGAACAGACCCTGGCCGCCGGTCTGGCGCTGGCCGCGCGTAATCGCGCCCAGCGTGTCGAGCCGGCGGGCGATGGTCGAGAGGAAGCGCTTCTCGGCCTTCACATCCGTCGCGATCGGTCGGAAGAGCGGCGGCTGGGCCTGGTTGGTGCGGTTGGTCCGCCCGAGGCCCTGGATCGCGGCGTCGGCTTTCCAGCCGGGTTCGAGGAGGTAGTGGACGCGTAGCCGGCGGTTCCGCGCCGACAGCTCGGCGTGATAGCTGCGTCCGGTGCCGCCCGCTTCCGAGAACACCAGGATGCGCTTGAGGTCATCCATGAAGGCGGCGGTCTCGGCGAGATTGGCGGAGGCCGCACGGTTCTCGACAACCAGGCGGTCGCCTTTGCGCACCACGCGCCGCGAGCGGCCGGTCACTTCGGCGACGAGGTCGGTCCCGAAGCGCTGTACGATCTGGTCGAGCGCGCCGGGCACGGGCGGGAGCGAGGCGAGGCGTTCGATCAGCTCGTTGCGGCGAGCGACGGCCTCGCGACTCTCGACGGGTTGGCCATCCCGAAAGACGGGCCGGGACGAGAGATTGCCCTCGCTGTCGGTGAAGGGCTCGTAGAGCTGCACCGGGAAGGAATGGGCGAGATAGTCGAGAACATATTCGCGCGGCGTGATGTCGACGCGGACGTCGTTCCACTCCTCGGTCGGGATCTCGGCCAGCCGGCGCTCCATCAAAGCTTCGCCGGTCGAGACGATCTGGATCACGGCGGTATGGCCGTCGGCCAGGTCCCGCTCGATCGAGCGGACCAGGGTCGGCGTCTTCATGCTGGTGAGCAGATGCCCGAAGAAGCGCTGCTTCGCCGATTCGAAGGCCGAGCGTGCGGCCGACTTGGCCTGGCGGTTCAGCGTGCCGGTGTCGCCGGTGATGTTGGCGGCCTGCATCGCCGCATCGAGGTGATTGTGGATGATCGCGAACGCCCCGGCATAGGCGTCATAGATGCACCGCTGCTCTTCAGTGAGCTGGTGCTCGATCAGCTCATATTCGACGCCGTCGTAGGAAAGCGAACGGGCAGCGTAGAGCCCGAGCGAGCGCAGATCGCGGGCCAGCACCTCCATGGCCGCAACGCCGCCATCCTCGATCGCCTCGACGAATTCGGCGCGGGTAGCGAAGGGAAAATCCTCGCCGCCCCACAGGCCGAGGCGCTGGGCATAGGCGAGATTGTGAACGGTGGTCGCCCCGGTGGCCGAGACGTAGACCACGCGCGCATTCGGCAGCGCATGCTGCAGACGCAAGCCCGCACGGCCCTGCTGCGACGGGGCGACGTCGCCGCGTTCGCTCTTGCCGCCACCGGCATTCTGCATGGCATGGCTCTCGTCGAAGATGATCACTCCATCGAAGTCGGAGCCCAACCATTCGACGATCTGCCGGACGCGCGAAAGCTTCTCGCCGCGGTCGTCGGACCGCAGCGTAGCGTAGGTTAAAAATAGGACGCCTTCGGCCAGCAAGATCGGCTTGCCTTGGGCGTAACGCGACAGCGGCGTGACCAGCAGACGCTCCATGCCCAGCGCCGACCAGTCGCGCTGGGCGTCTTCGAGCAGCTTGTCGGACTTGGAGATCCAGACCGCCTTGCGCCGGCCCTTCAGCCAATTGTCGAGGATGATCCCGGCCGACTGACGGCCCTTGCCGGCGCCGGTGCCGTCGCCGAGCATGAAGCCCCGGCGAAAACGAACGGCATTGGGCACATCGTCACGCGCGGCGGTGACGAGATCGAAGGTCTCGTCCACGGTCCAAGCGCCGGCGAGATAGTCGCCATGCGCCTCGC
>JAYVMK010000177.1:0-3262 GCA_043758995.1 Lichenibacterium sp.
CTTTGCCGTCAAACACCCAAGGTGGGAGCCGAGTGCCCGAATTGGGCCCGCTCGGTTCTGTGCGGGGGGCGCTCAGCAATGAGCGTCCCTACCGCGATCGAAGCTCGGGCGAAGGTGTACGACGACCTGATATCCAATCCGGGCTCTCCGTTCCTGGCGCGGGACCCGAAAGCATTTTACTTCGAGCCCTTTTACCAGCTCATGCGGCAGACGCTGCTCGGGTGGCTGATCGCACAGAACGGCGACTACGGTTGCAAGTCATACCGTCATATGCATCTCGCGCCCGAGGAGAACCGTGATTTCCACCTCAGAATGACTGCGCCGAACATCAAGGGCGAGACCGTTTCGCAGGCATGGAGCGGGGTGCTTAGGAACCCGAAACACTTCCAGTCCCTGACGCCGCGCGCTTTCCTGAGGCCGGTGGTGGACGGCAAGGACACCAAGGCGCTGTGCTCCTATTTGGAGCATCGGTATTGGGCCTGGGTTTGAGCTGGGCAAGGACGGTCTCATCGGGCCTTCCCTGACTCGCGTGATCGCTTCGTCCCTGATCGCCCGCCGTTCCTCCGCCTATGACGTCGATCCGAACGCGGACCGTGTGAAGGCGCGACGAAGAATCGGGGTGACATGGGCTGGCACGTGGCTCGGCAGGGTACCGCTCCGCCTGGGGTGACGCGATCACCGGGTGGCGCTGGACGGTGACTTGTCACGGACGGACACGTTTCGGGACGGAGGGCATCCGCCGAGCGGCGCTCTAGAGGCCGTCGTCGTCGATGGATCGCCGACGGGCATCGGCAGCGACGTCGTCGAGGCTCGAACGGTCAGTCGTCGTGATGACAGACGGCCTCGACACGGTTCCCCGCTGGATCGATGAGGAATGCGGCGTAGTAGGATGGATGGTAGGCGGCCCTGAGCCCAGGTGCGCCGTTGTCGGTTCCACCGTGGAGAAGGCCCGCCTTCCAAAAGGCCTCGACGGCAGATCGGTCGGACGCCTTGAAGCAGCAGTGCCGACGGGGGGACGTCTCGGGTTCCGGCCCGAGACGGATCGAGAAGTAGGTCCTTTCCGGATGCCCTGCGTCGCATCTCGGCCCGTAAGCGATCCAGGCGTCGGCATGATCCGAACCGGCCTTCGCGATCCCCAGCGCCGCCAGGGCCGCATCGTAGAACGCCTCGGCGGCCGCGAGGTCAGGTACCGTGATCGACACGTGGTCGAGCACGCCCGGAGCCACCATCGTGTTTCGGGAGCCGTCCGCTGGTCCTCTCGGACCCATAGCCTGGCGCGCGACCTTGGCGACGTCGCGACTGAGTTCGAGGCCCGCGTCCTCGAGCCCGTCGACGTCGAGCCATCTCGCTTCCAAGGCGTCGTCCCCCGCGATGGCTTCGCCTCCCACCCATCTGCACAGGACCGCGATTAGGACGAAGTGGTGGCGCAGCCGCTCCTCCTCGTCGCGATCGAACGCGTCCACGACCGTGAGCACGCGAACGGCCTCCGCGTCGACGCCCGTCTCCTCCCGCAGTTCGCGTGTCGCGCACGCCTCCGTGGTCTCGCCGGCCTCGATCCTGCCGCCGGGAAAGCCCCAGAGGCCTCGGTCCGGCGGGTTCGCCCGGCGGACGAGGAGCACCCGGTCCATGTGGATCAGGACGGCGATCGCCGCAGCAATCGGACGAAGGGGCGCGTCTGCGTCTTCGGGGGCGGGGCGATGAATCGGCATGGCGGCCTCTCGGGCGGGATCGACGGCGGCGGCGACGGCTCGCTCGCGTGCCGGCGGCTCAGGGGTGATGATGTCTTTCCGCAGGCTTAGTGAGTTCGCCAGCGGCGTCTCCTTGGAGCGCGGCCCGCGTCGACTCGTCCGCCGGGAAGAAGCTTTCGATCGCCAACTCCGACAACGTGACGTCGACTGGCGTTCCGAAGACCATCGTCATGCTGATGAGCGACAGCGCCTCTCGCCTACCTTCGACGCGGAGGCGGAGGGGCACGGCGATTCCGGCGAGGTCGGCCGGTCGGGCGACGCTGGCCCTGGATGGATAGGCGGCAAGCTCTGCGTGAAGGGCGGTCAAGCGCACGTCCCCAGACCGGTCGATCTGCTGCCGCAGGCGGTTCAGCAGGTGCCCGCGCCATTCACCGAGGTTGTCGATGCGCGGCGCGAGGCCCTTCGGATGCAGGCTCAGCCGCAGCACGTTGACGGGCGGCGCGAGAAGACTCTCGGCGACGCCCGCGAGCAAGGGCGCGACCGCCGAGTTGCTGGCCAGGAGCGTCCAGTGTCGATCGATCGCCAACGCCGGGAACGGGGCATGCGCCGCCAGCACGGAGTCCACCGTGCGCCGCGCCACGTCCAGTGCCGGGTCGTCGAACGGACGCTCCGGGCAGGGAGCCGAGAAGCCGGCCGCGTTCAGCAGGTGGTTGCGAGCCCTCGACGGCATGTCGAGGTTCTCCGCGAGGCGAAGCAACACGTCGCGGCTCGCAGACGAGCGACCCGTCTCGACGAAGCTGAGGTGCCGGGTCGAGATCTCGGCCTCCCCGGCGAGGTCGAATTGGCTGAGCCCGCGCCGATGCCGCCATTCGCGCAGGAGGTCGCCGACGGTGGCGGGCGGTGGGGTGAGGCTGGTCATGGTGAGAGGTTAGCATCGCCGCGACGGACCGCCATGACCTCGGAGGTAATGGATCGGCTCTCGCCACCGGCGGATCCTCGCGGCGTCGCGTCGAAGGCGACGAACCGAGGATCCCCGATGATAGACGTCCAAGCCGTTGCGAGTCGCTATCTCGCCACGTGGAACGAAGCCGAACCCGAGCGGCGTCATGCCCTCATCGCAGCTGGCTGGGCCGCCGACGGCCGCTACGCCGACCCGCTCGGGGAGGCGCACGGCCCTGAGCGGATCGCGGCGATGATCGAAGTCGTCCGCGCCCGGTTCCCAGGTCACCGCTTCGCCTTGCGGGGGCACCCCGACGGCCACGGGCCGTTCGTTCGCTTCTCGTGGTCCCTCGTCTCGGCCGAGGGCACACCGGTCGCCGCCGGGACGGACGTCGCACGCCTCGACGTCGAGGGCCGGTTCGTCGAGGTCGTCGGCTTCCTGGACGGCATGGACGGGGGCGCCGTCGATGGCTGAGGCGAACGTGATCCGGACGCGCTCCGGCGCCGACCTCTTCTTCCGCGACTGGGGCGCGGGTCAGCCGGTCCTGCTGCTCGCCGGCTGGGGCATGACCTCGGACCTCTGGGGTTCGGTCATGCTGCGGCTGAACGCGGCGGGCCTGCGTGCGGTCTCCCTC
>JAYVMK010000178.1:0-11823 GCA_043758995.1 Lichenibacterium sp.
GTCCTTGGACTTCGACGCCAACAAGATCGATTGGCTGACACCCGCTCCGGCCAACAACACGTGGGCGATCGGCCTGCGCAACGATGTTGCGGCGCCGAACAACGTCCGCACCATGAGCGACTTCGGCAAGTGGGTGACGAGCGGCGGCACTGTCAAGCTCGTCGGCTCGGCCGAATTCGTCAACAGCGCGGCGGCGCTGCCGGCGTTTCAGAAGGCCTATGGGTTCACGCTCAAGCCGGATCAGTTGCTGATCCTGTCGGGCGGCGGCACGGCCGCCACCATTCAGGCCGCCGCGCAGAAGACCGATGGCGTCGATGCCGCCATGGTGTTCGGCACGGACGGCGGCATCGAGGCCGGCGATCTCGTGGTGCTCGACGACGACAAGAACGTCCAGCCGGTCTACGAGCCGGCGCCGGTGATCCGCGACGCCGTGCTGAAGTCCAATCCGAAGATCGCCGACCTGCTGAAACCCATTTTCGCCAGCCTCGATCTGAAGACCCTGCAGGAGCTGAATGCCCGCGTTCAGGTCAATGGCGAGCCGGCCGCCGATGTGGCCAGGGACTATCTCAAGACCAAAGGCTTCGTGAAATGAGCCAAGCCGGGGAGGCCCGCGGGTTGCGGCTTCCCTGGCTCGACCGGGTCGGCGTCATCCCGGCGGCGCTGGCCGCCCTGGCTCTGCTCGAGCCGCTGGTCACCTTCCGGCCGAACCGTATCGCAGCCGGCCGCAGCGTCGCCTTCTGGGCGTCGCTGCCGCCCATGGCCGCCGCTTCTGGAGGCGCGCTGCTGCTGGCTCTCGGCCTTCTCGGTGCGCTGCGGCTGCCGCCGGCGCTGCGGCTGGCTCTGGCTCTGGCGGCTCTGGCCTGCCTCGCCGGGCTGATGGGCTTCGTTCCCGCCTCCGTTGTGCCGCCGAAACAGACTTTCGCCCGGGTCAGCTTCGCACCCGGATTCTGGCTCCTGGTCCTGGCCTATGGCGTCATGGCGGCCGATGGCGCCGCGCGCCTGATCCTCAGCCCTCGATCACGCGTTGCACTCCTCACGATCGTTCTGCTGGCACTCGTCGCCCTGCTGGCGTCGGGGTGGTGGGATGGACTGTCGCTGCTCCAGGAATACCGGGCGCATCGCGACAGTTTTTGGGCCGAGGCTCTCCAGCATGTCCTGCTGGCCTTCGGCTCTCTCCTGGCGGCTGTCGCCGCCGGGGTGCCCCTCGGCATCGCCTGCGCGCGTGTTCCGAGGCTTCGGCGCGTCGCCCTGCCGGTGTTGAACGTCGTCCAGACGATCCCCTCGATCGCCATGTACGGGCTGATGATGGTCCCGCTGGGACTCCTCGCCGCCCGGGTGCCGCTGCTCGGCGAAATCGGCATCCGCGGCATCGGCACCGCGCCCGCCCTCCTGGCGCTGTTCCTCTATTCGCTGCTGCCGGTCGTGGCCAATACGGCGGTCGGTCTCGACGGGGTGCCGCGCGAGGCCGTCGATGCGGCGCGCGGCATGGGGATGAGCGACACGCGCCGGCTGAGAACCGTCGAGCTCCCGCTGGCGTCACCCGTCATTCTCACGGGAATCCGAATCGTGCTGGTCCAGAACATCGGTCTCGTGACCGTGGCGGCGCTGATCGGCGGCGGCGGCTTCGGCACCTTCGTCTTCCAGGGAACGAGCCAAGCCGCCATCGACCTCGTGCTGCTCGGCGCCGTTCCGACCGTCATCCTGGCCTTCACGGCCGGGGTCCTGCTGGATGCGGCGGCCGATGCCGTCCGGAGGGTCCCCGCATGATCGAAATCCAGAACGTCTCGCGGCGCTTCGGCGAGACGCTGGCGGTCGACGGCGTGTCGCTCACCATCGAAGAGGGCAGCGTCACGGTGCTGGTGGGGACCTCCGGCAGCGGCAAGTCGACCCTGCTGCGCATGATCAATCGCCTGATCGAGCCAACCTCCGGAACGATCCGCATCGATGGACGCGACATCGCGAGCGTCGGCGGAGAGGAACTGAGACGCGGCATCGGCTATGCCATCCAGGGCCACGGGCTGTTTCCGCATTGGACCGTGTCCCGCAACATCGCCACCGTGCCGACGCTGCTGGGCTGGGACCGGCCACGGATCGCCCGGCGCGTCGAGGAGTTGCTCGGCCTGTTCGATCTCGATCCCGCCACCTACGCAGGCAAGTTTCCGCACGAGCTCTCCGGCGGACAGCAGCAACGTGTCGGCGTGGCGCGCGCGCTCGCAGCCGAGCCGAAGCTGCTGTTGATGGACGAGCCTTTCGGCGCCTTGGACCCGATCATCCGCGCCAAGGCCCAAACGGATCTGATCGCCTTACAGCGGCGTCTCGGCATCACGATCGTGCTCGTGACCCACGACATGGAGGAGGCCATCCTGCTCGGCCACCGCATCGGTGTCATGGATGGCGGCCGGCTCCTGCAATACGCGACGCCCGCCGAACTGCTGTCTCGGCCCGCACCGGGCTATGTCGAGCGGCTGATGGGCCGGGCCGAGCGACCCTTCCAACTTCTCTCGTTGCAGACCGCCGGAGCCCTTCTGGGTGACCTCAAGGGTGCACCTGCCCCCGACGGAGCCCCCGACACCATGGCCGACGTCACCCCCGTCGAGGCGGGGACTTCTCTTCGGGACGTCCTGGGATTGCTGCTCTGGCGCCGGGCGGACAGCCTCCCCGTCGTCGGGCCCGACGGCCGGACACGCCTGGTGACGCTGTCGGACGTGCTGGCGCGCGCCGGGCGGCCGACGTGACGGCGAGTGCGACGCCGGAGCAATCGTTGTCTCGCATGCCGGGCGCGCTGCTGCGCGTATCGCCCCTGGCACTCCTGATCCGGCTCGCCGCCCTATCGCTGCTTCTGCTTCTGATCTTCCGACCTGACGTCTTCGCGCCCTTGCTGCGTCCGCTGACCGAGAACGGAGCCCCGGTGATCTATGACCAGGGCAGTCTTCTGGATCTCACGCTGGACCATATCGCGCTTGTCGCGGGGTCGACGGCGGTCAGCGCGGTGGCGGCGGTTTTGCTCGGCATCCTCGTCACGCGACCCGCCGGTCGCGAGTTCCTGCCGCTGAGTCGCACGATCGTGAACGTCGGCCAGGTGTTCCCGCCGGTGGCGGTGCTGGCCATCGCAGTGCCGCTCGTCGGCTTCGGGCTGAAGCCGACCCTCATCGCTCTGGTGCTCTACGGCCTGCTGCCGATCTTCGAGAACACCATCGCGGGGCTCGACGGCGTCTCGGCCCCGGTGATCGATGCCGCGCGTGGGATGGGGCTCGGGCCCTGGCGGCGCTTCGTCTCGGTCGAATGGCCCCTGGCCTTGCCGGTCATCCTCGCCGGCGTCCGCCTCTCGGCCGTGATCAACATCGGCACCGCCACGATCGGCTCGACGGTGGCCGCCAAGGGGCTCGGCGAGGTGATCCTGGCGGGCCTCGGCACCTCCAACACGGCCTTCATACTGCAGGGCGGCATCATCGTGGGCTTGCTGGCCGTGCTGGTCTATGATGGCCTCGGGCTGATCGAAGCCCACTTGGCACGGCGCGCCGGCCGCATCTGAAGAGATAGGTCCAAGCTCTTGAACGCTCCGCTGAAAAGCCTTCGTCGCGCGACCGCCTGCCCGCACGATTGCCCGTCCACCTGCGCCCTCGAAGTCGAGGTCCTCGGCCCCGGCCGCATGGGGCGGGTCTATGGCGCGGCGGAGAACAGCTACACGGCCGGCGTCATCTGCGCCAAAGTGGCGCGCTATGCGGAGCGCGTGCACAACCCGAACCGGCTGACCACGGCACTGCTGCGGACGGGTCCCAAAGGCTCCGGTCAGTTCACCCCGATCGGCATCGCGGAGGCGCTCGACCGCGCCGCCGAAGGGCTCCTCGCCGCCGAAGCGCGGCACGGCGCCGAGAGTGTCTGGCCCTACTATTATGCCGGAACGATGGGACTGGTTCAGCGCGACGGCATCAATCGTCTTCGCCACGCCAAGGGGTATTCCGACCAATATTCCACGATCTGCACGGCCCTGTCCTGGGCCGGCTACAAGGTCGGGCATGGCCGCATGACGGGGATCGACCCCCGCGAGATGGAGCAGTCGGACTGCATCGTGCTCTGGGGCACCAACGCCGTGGTGACCCAGGTCAACGTCATGACGCATGCCATCAAGGCCCGGAAGGCCCGTGGCGTGCCGATCGTCGCGGTCGACGTCTACGACAATGCCACGATGCGCCAGGCCGACGTGAAGCTCCTGGTGCGGCCGGGCACCGATGGCGCGCTCGCCTGCGGCATCCTGCATGTGCTGTTCCGTGACGGCTTCGCCGACCGTGCCTATCTGGCGCGCTATGCCGACGACCCGGCCGGGCTCGAAGCGCATCTCTCGAGCCGGACGCCCGAATGGGCTTCGGCCATCTGCGGCGTGCCGGCCGAGGACATCGTCGCTGTCGCGCATCTGCTCGGCCGGCGGCCCCGCAGCTTCTTCCGCATCGGCTATGGATTCGCGCGTCAACGCAACGGCGCCGTCGCCATGCATGCCGTCACCTGCATCCCCGTCGTCCTGGGGGCCTGGCAGCACGCCGGAGGCGGCGCGCTCCATACCAATTCCGGCATGTTCGGTTGGGACAAGCGCGCCATCGAAGGGCTCGATCTGCGCAACCCCTCGGTCCGCAGCCTCGATCAGTCGCGCATCGGCGCGGCGTTGACCGGCGACGCCGAGGCGCTCCGCCATGGTCCGCCCGTGGCGGCGCTGTTCATCCAGAACACCAACCCGGTCTCGGTCGCGCCCGACCAGGAAGTCGTGAAGCGCGGCTTCGCCCGCGAGGATCTCTTCACCGTGGTCCACGAGCAGGTGATGACCGACACGAGCCGCATGGCCGACGTCGTCCTGCCCGCCACGATGTTCGTCGAACACGACGACGTCTACCAGGCCGGCGGCCAGACCCATATCCTCCTTGGCCCGAAGCTGATCGAGCCTCCGGGCGACTGCCTGTCGAACCACGACGTCCTCGTCGGCCTGGCGAAGCGGCTCGGCGTCGATCATCCGTCCTTTTCGGTCACGGCCCGCGACCTCGTCGACGAGACGCTGCGAGCCTCGGGGCGCGGCAGCTTCGCGGACCTCGAGGAGGCGCGTTGGATCGACTGCGCCCAGCTACCGGACCGGGCGCATTTCCGTGACGGCTTCGGTTGGCCCGACGGTCGCTTCCGCTTCCGCCCCGATTGGGCCGGAGCCGCGGCCAACATGCCCGGCGGCGGCGACGCGTCGGCCATGCCGGTCTTTCCCGACCATTGGGCCGTGATCGAGGAGGCGGACGAGGCTCATCCGTTCCGGATGACCACGAGCCCGGCGCGCAATTTCCTGAACTCCTCCTTCACCGAGACTCCCACCAGCCTCGGCCAGGAAGAACGTCCGACCGTGATGATCCATCCGGACGATGCGGCACCTCTGGGGATCGTCGACGGTGACGCCGTCGAACTGGCGAATACCCGCGGCGCCGTGAAACTCCACGCGCGCCTGTTCGACGGGTTACGACGCGGCGTGCTGGTGGCCGAGTCGATCTGGCCCAACGGCGCCCATATCGATGGGCGCGGCATCAATACTTTGACCGGCGCCGATGCGCCTCCGCCGCTCGGTGGAGCCGCCGTGCACGACAACCATGTCGCCATTCGCAAGCTGCCGACCCTCGTCCCGGACGAACGGTAGGTTAAGCCGAGAAGGGCGGGCTGTCGGCGATGCTGATCACGCCCGACACCGCGTCGCCCGCTGCCGTCCAGGCCGTCCTGTCGATGGCCGCGCTGACCGCGATCTTCGCGGTGAAACACGTGACGGCAGATTTTCTGCTGCAGACCAACGGAATGGCACAGGGCAAGGAGCGTCGCGCCGGATGGCTGATGCCGCTTCTGTCTCATGTGGCCTGCCACGGCGCCCTGACGCTGCTGATCGCTCTCGTCGTAGAGCCGCGGCTGTGGTGGCTGGCGATCGTGGACCTCGTCCTCCACCTCTGCATCGACCGCAGCAAGACGCTGATCGGCCAGAGCTGCGGATGGCGGCCGGAGCAGGCCTGTTATTGGTGGCTGCTCGGCCTCGACCAGTGCGGTCACCAACTGACCAACATCGGACTGGCGACCGCTCTGCTTCTCTGGTGAGATCGGCGACGATGCCGCGAGCCAGCTCTTCGCAAACGCCGAGGTCCGTCAGGCCCCGAAGCGCGCCAATCGGATGACCCGGCAAGCGTCGCCGGCGACGGCCGCCGGCGCATGGGGCGGTCGGATCAGCAGGCCGTCGGCGTCGGACAGCGCCTTCAGCAGCGACGAGTCCTGTCGCGCGCCTGCCGCAACGCGGGGAAGGCCGTCCGCCGAGGCCAGCAGCCGGGAGCGGACGTAGTCCTGACGGCCATCATTGGCGGGCACGGGTTCGGCCAGGATGGCGGTCTCGGACGGGTCGTCTCCGGCATGGCGGTCGCCGGCGAGGGCTCGGATCAGGGGCACGACGAAGAGCATGCCGCACACGATGGCCGAGACGGGGTTGCCGGGCAGCCCCAAAACCTGGATCGCGCCGAGATGGCCGTGCATCAGCGGCTTCCCGGGGCGCATGGCGACACGCCAGAAGCCGAGGTCCATGCCCTCCGCCACCAGCGCCTTCTGTACGAGGTCGTGATCGCCGACGGAGGCGCCGCCGAGCGTCACCAGAAGATCGGCGCCTTCCGCCCGCGCCTTGGCGAAACAGGTGGCCAGCGACCCCATGTCGTCGCGGGCGATGCCGAGGTCGATCACCTCGGCGCCCGCCGCTTCGGCCAGGGCCATCAGGGCGAAGGAGTTGGACGCGACGATCTGGCCCGGGCCCGGCACGCCGCCGGGCTGCACGAGTTCGTCTCCGGTCGCCAGGACAGCCACGCGTGGACGGCGGAACACCGGCAACGTCGCGTGGTTCATGGCGGCCGCCAGCGCGACGTCGGCGGCACCGAGCTTGAGGCCGGCCGTCAGCAGCGTGTCGCCGTCTCGGAAATCCTGGCCGGAACGGCGGATGTTGCGGCCTGCCGGCTCGGCTTTGAGCACCTGGACGCGGTTCGGTCGAGCGACCGTGTTCTCCTGGATCACCACCGTATCGGCGCCCGACGGCACCGGCGCGCCGGTGAAGATCCGGGCCGCATGGGCGGGACCGACTTCGCCCGCGAAGCCCCGGCCGGCGGCGCTCTCGCCGATCACCGCAAGCATGGCCGGAACTTCGGCGATATCGGCGGCTCGCACCGCATAGCCGTCCATGGCGGAGACGTCGCAGGGCGGCTGGGTGCGCAAGGCGGGAAGGTCTCGCGCCAGGACGCGGCCGGCGGCGCGTCGCAGCGGCACATCCTCGCGGAGGGTCGGCGCGGCGGCTCCCGCCAGGATGAGGCGCAGCGCTTCGGCGACGGGGGTGAGCGGGGCGGCGCTCATCCCGCGATCGGGCCCGCGACGAAGTCGCCGGACTTGCCGCCGCGCTTCTCGAGCAGGCGGATGTCGGTGATGCGGATCTCGCGGTCGACGGCCTTCACCATGTCGTAGACCGTCAGGCAGGCGACCGAGACTGCGGTCAGCGCCTCCATCTCGACGCCGGTCTGTCCCGTCACCTTCACGGTCGCCCGCACCACGACGCGCGGCGGATCGGACTCGGGTGAGAGGTCCAGCTTGACGGAGGTCAACGCGAGTGGGTGGCAGAGCGGAATGAGATCGTGGGTGCGCTTGGCCGCCATGATACCGGCGACCCGTGCCGTGCCCAGCACGTCGCCCTTCTTGGCGTCGCCGGACAGGATCAGCGCGAGCGTGCCGGGCGCAATCAGGACCACCCCCTCGGCGACGCCGACGCGCTCGGTGACGGCCTTGGCGCCGACCTCGACCATGCGGGCCTCGCCGGCGGCGTCGATATGGGTCAGGCCGCTCACCCGGCGACCTCCTCTGCGAGAAGGGCGCGCGTCGCGGCCGTGACGTCGGCGTGGCGCATCAGGCTTTCGCCGACGAGAACGGTCCGCATGCCGACGCGCCCGAGGCGGGCGCAATCCGCCGCCGACGAGATGCCGCTTTCGCCGACCGCGATCCGATCGCCCGGAATGCGGGGCGCCAATCGCTCCGACGTGGCGAGATCCGTTTCGAAGGTTCGGAGGTCGCGATTGTTGACGCCGATCAGGCGGCACGGCAGCGCGAGGGCCCGATCGAGTTCCTCGTCCGTATGGACCTCGACCAGGACATCCATGCCGAGATCGTCGGCGGCCGCGGCGAGGTCGCGCGCCGTGGCGTCGTCCAGCGCCGCCATGATGACCAGGATGCAATCGGCGCCCCAGGCCCGCGCCTCGATGCACTGATAGGTGTCGAACATGAAGTCCTTGCGCAAGGCGGGCAGGGCGCAGGCGTCGCGGGCCTGGCCGAGATATCCCGGGGCTCCCTGGAACGAGGGCGCATCGGTCAGCACGGAAAGACAGGCGGCGCCCCCAGCCTCGTAGGCGCGGGCGAGGTCGGCGGGCACGAAGTCGGAGCGGATCAGCCCCTTCGACGGGCTCGCCTTCTTGATCTCGGCGATGAGCGCCAGCTGGCCTTTGAGGTGCTTCGACGCGATGGCTCGGGCGAAGCCGCGGGGCGGGGCGGCGGCGGCAGCTTGGCGCCGCAGCTCGGGCAAAGCGGTGCGTGCCTTGGCGTCCGCGATCTCGCGTCGCTTATAGGCTTCGATACGGTCCAGGATGTTGGCCAAGGTCTAGAGACTCCGGGATTGCGGGTCGTCGGCGATGGAGGCCGTGACGAGGCGAGCCAGCGTCTCGGCGGCCAGGCCTCCGTCGAGCGCCCGTGTGGCCAGCGCGACGCCGTCACGCAAGGTTCCGACGCGCCCCGCCACGATCAGCGCGCCCGCGGCGTTGAAGAGCGCGATGTCGCGATAGGGCGTTCTCGCGCCGGCGAGCACGTCGCGCAGGGCTTGCGCATTGTGGGCGGGGTCGCCTCCCTTGAGATCGTCCGGCGTGGCCCTCGGCAGGCCGGCCTCTTCCGGCGTGACCTCGAACCGGCGGATCGTGCCGTCGCGGAGTTCGGCGACGCTGGTCGGGCCGGTCGTGGTCATCTCGTCGAGCCCGTCCGAACCATGGACGACCCAGACGTGCCGGCTGCCGGACTGGCGCAGAACCTCGGCCAGCGGCTCCAGCCAGGCCCGCGAAAAGACGCCGAGCAACTGTCGGTCCACGCCCGCCGGGTTCGACAGGGGTCCGAGCAGGTTGAAGATGGTGCGGGTACCGATCTCCACGCGGGCCGAGGCGACGTGGCGCATCGCCATATGGTGGGCGCTGGCCATCATGAAGCCGATGCCGGCCTCGGCGAGGCAGCGTTCCACGGCGGCCGGCGTACCGCCGATCTGGACGTTCAGCGCGGACAGCACGTCGCTGGATCCCGACCGCGATGTGGCGGCCCGGTTACCGTGTTTGGCGACCGGCACGCCGCAGGAGGCCACGATGATGGCCGCCAAGGTCGAGACATTGTAGGAGCCCGAGCCGTCGCCGCCCGTGCCGACGATGTCGATCGCCTCTGCCGGCGCCGAGACCCGGATCATTTTGGCCCGCATGGCGGCCACGGCGCCGCTGATCTCGTCCACCGTCTCGCCGCGCACCCGCAGCCCCAGCAGGAAGGCGCCGGTCTGCACCGGAGTCACTTGACCGGACAGGAGATGGTCGAAGGCGGATTCGGCTTCGGCGCGGGTCAGGGACGCGCCGGTCGCGATCTTGCCGAGCAGCGGCTTGAAGCCGTCCATCAGCGGGCGTCCTGAGAGTGCGAGAGGTTCCAGGCTTCGGCCAGGTCGAGGAAGTTCTTGAGAATGACCCGGCCGTTTTCGCTGGCGATGCTTTCGGGATGGAATTGCACGCCGTGCACCGGATATCGGCGATGCGACAGGCCCATGATGGCCCCGTCCTCCGACCTGGCCGTCACTTCGAGCACGGCCGGCAATGTCGCGTCGTCGACCACGAGGGAATGGTAACGGGTCGCCTTGAAGGCGCCGTTGATGCCGCGGAACACGGCGCGGCCCTGATGCTCAACCGTCGAGACCTTGCCGTGCATCGGCACTTCGGCCCTGACCACGTCGCCGCCGTACACATCGCCGATGGCCTGATGGCCCAGGCAGACGCCGAAGATCGGCACGGAGGCTCCGCCCTCGCGCAGCAGGTCGCAGCAGATCCCCGCCTCGGTGGGCGTGCAGGGGCCGGGAGACAGCACGATGGCGTCCGGTCTCGATGCCAGGATCTCGTCCACCGTCGCAGCATCGTTGCGCACGACCGTCACATCGGCGCCAAGCGCTCCGAGGTCATGGAACAGGTTCCAGGTGAAGCTGTCGTAATTGTCGACGAGGGTGACTTTCGGCACGGGAACCTGCCTTCCATGGAAGACCGAGCTTTTAAGCGGCTGCCACCCGAGGTCAAGGCGAGGCGCCATGCCGCTGCCGCATGGGGGGCGCTGCTTTGGCAGGGCAGGGACTTTCGGCTATCAAAAGGCCCGCGCATCCGCACGGCGAAGGTCGCCCCTCAGGACACCATGGATCTCACCGAGACGCCGACCGTTCCGCCATCGACGCCCGATCTGTCGGCCTCCTGGATCACGCGAATCTCCATTTCGGGCTCCATTCAGCCTTATGGATGTCTTCTCTTTTGTACCTTGCCGTCCTGGGTCGTGCAGGCCGCGTCGGGCAACGTCTCGGAGTTCCTCGGACGCGACGTGCAGTCGGTGCTCGACACGACGCTCGACAGCGTTTTGCCCGATCGGACCCTGCACGACCTTCGCAACGTGCTCCAGGCCTCGATGGTCTCGGGCAGCGCCGAGCGGCTCCTCGATCAGAAGATCGATGACGGGCCGGAACGCTACGATCTCACGGTCCACATGGCGGGCGCCAATGCCATCGTCGAGATCGTGCCGCGTAAGGGGGCCGACACGCTGGCCACCGATCCCATCACGCTCGTGAAGAGCATGGTCGGGCGGCTGAAGCGGGCTCCGACGCCGGAGCGTTTCTTCCACCTCGCCGCTCACCAGGTCCGCGCCGTCACGGGCTACGACCGCGTCATGATCTACAAATTCCTGCCGGACGGCTCCGGTGAAGTGAAGGCCGAGGCGGTGCGCTCGGGGCTGCCCTCGTTCCTCGGACTGCGCTATCCCGCCTCCGGCAATTCGGCCGAGGCCCGGGCGGTCTATCGCCGTCAGTCGCTGGGAATGATCCCCGACGTCGATTGCGAGCCGGTGCCGCTCGTGGCGCGGCCGGGCCGCGACGTGAAGCCGGATCTCAGCCTCGCTACTCTGTGCTGCATATCCCCGCTGCAACTCGACGTCCTGCGCAACATGGGTTGCCTGGCGAGCCTGACGATCTCGTTGATGATGGGCGACCACCTGTGGGGATTGATCGCCTGTCATCACTCTTCGCCGCGCCGCATCTCCGCCTCCACATGTGCGGCGGTGGAACTGTTCGGTCAGATCTTCTCCCTGCAGATCGACGCCAAGGAAAAGGCCGCGGAAACGATCCGGGCCGCCGACCTGCACGAGGCCCATGGTCGGTTGGTCGATGCCATGTCACCCGACCTCTCGATCGTCGACGATCCCGGGCGATTCCGGTCTCTCGTCGAGGAGTTGATCCCTTGTGACGGCTACGGCGTCTGGACCGAGCGTGGTTTCGTCGGCGCCGGCACGACCCCGCCCGCCGACGTCATTCCGGACCTGATCCGCCACCTCGGCGAGAAGAATCTTCGCACGCCCTATGCGACCGATGCCCTGTCCCGCGAGCTGTCGTCCGCCGGGACCTACGTGCCGGAAGCGAGCGGCGTCCTGGCCATCCCCCTCCCGCGGCATCCGCGCCAATATCTCTTGTTCTTTCGCCGCGAGACG
>JAYVMK010000179.1:0-3062 GCA_043758995.1 Lichenibacterium sp.
GACATCGTGCAGCGCGGTATTCGGCTTGATGGCGCCGGATTCCAGCTTGGTCATGTCGAGCAAATTGGCGATGAAGCGGTTGAGCCGCTCCGACTCGTCGATCACGGTTGCGAGCAGATCGCGCTTTTCAGCGTCGGTCAGGCCGCCGGCGAGATCCCGTATCGTGGAGGCGGCGCCGAGCACCGAGGCCAATGGCGTCTTGAGGTCGTGCGAGATCGAGGTCAGCAGCGCCTGGCGCAGCCGGTCGGTCTCGGTCAGAAGCTTCGCCCGATCGAGATCCTCGACGAGCCGGACGCGTTCGATCGCGAGCCCCCCTTGGTCGCTCAAGGCGTCGAAGAGGCGCCGACGCTCGGGCGTCAGGATCGGGCCGGATGCATCGCTGTCGATCCCCACGACGCCGATCGGCCCCCGGCTGGTGTGCATGGGCAGGAACAGCCGCTTGGCGCCCGGCAGCGTGTCGGCGCCGCGCCCGGCTGGACGATCGTTGTCGAAGCACCATTTCGCGGCCCCGATATCGGCCTCGTCGAGCTGATCCTCCGGCGGATAGCCGGCTTTCACGGTGATGCGTCCGCTGTCCGGCAGCAGGATCACCACCCTGACCTTCAGCATCGAGGCGACCTGGAAGACGGTCGCCCAGAGCACGTCGTCGAGGTTGCCGCAGCTCGCGAGCTTGCGGCTGAACCCGTAGAGGGCTTCCGTCGATCGGGCGCGCCCCTGGGCGATGATGGCTTCCGACCGTGTCCGGGCGGCGAGGTTCGACACCAGGACCGCCACGACCGTGAAGAAGAACAGGGCCGCGATGTTGCTCGGATCGGTGATGGTGAAGGTGTAGAGCGGCGGCAGGAAGAAGAAGTTGAAGCAGAGTGACCCTCCCACGACCGCCGCCAGCGACGGGAAAAGGCCGAAGCGGACCGCCACCACCACCACGGCGGTCAGGAAGACGACCTCTACGGTCTGCACGGCGAAGAAGCGCTGCACCACTTCCGCGATGCCGAGCGCCAGTGCGACGGCGAGACCGGCCGCGAGGTAGGGTTTGACGTCGAAGGCCGATCCTTCCGCAGCCGACCGGACGGTCTTGGTCGGGATCGGCTCGGCATCCGCCAGGGCTTCGCCGGCGATGACATGGACGCTGATATTGCCAGAGCGGCGCACGAGATCCTGCACCACGGACCCATGCCAGAGTTCGAACAGTTTCGACCGTTCGGACTTCCCCGTGACGATATGGGTGACGTTGTTGTCGCGCGCATAGGCGATGACGTCGTCGGCGACGCGCCGACCGGCGCCCGGGACCGTCACGGCCTCGCCGCCGAGGCGATCGGCGAGGCGCAAGGTATCGGCGATGCGATCGCGCTCGACGTCGGTGAGCTGCAGGCTTCGCAGCCCCTCGATCGACAGCGCCACCCAGGGTGCGCGAAGGCGATCGGCGAGGCGCTTGGCGTAGCGCACCAGGCCGGCGCAGCGCGGATCCTCGCTGATGCAGACGACCACGCGTTCGCCGGCCGCCCAGGGCCCCGCGATGGCATGGGCCTGCATGTGATGGAGAAGCTGGTCGTCGACGCGCTGCGCGGTGCGGCGCAGCGCGAGTTCCCGCAAGGCCGTGAGATTGCCGGCCGTGAAGAAATGCTGCAGGGCACGCTCGGCATGAAGCGGCAAGTAGATCTTGCCCTCGCGAAGCCTCTGCAGAAGGTCGCCCGGCGAGATGTCGATGACCTCGATGTCATCGGCGAGATCGAGGATGGAATCCGGCACCGTCTCCCGGACGCGGATCCGCGTGATCTGTGCCACCACGTCGTTCAGGCTCTCGACGTGCTGGATATTGAGCGTCGTATAGACGTCGATGCCGGCGGCGAGCAGTTCCTCGACGTCCTGGTAGCGTTTGGGATGGCGGCTGCCCGGCGCGTTGGTGTGGGCCAGTTCATCGACGAGCGCCACCTGCGGATGGCGGGCGATGAGAGCGTCGAGGTCCATGTCATCGAGCGTGCCGCCCCGGTACTCCACGCTGCGGCGGGGCATCACCTCGAGCCCCTCGACGAGAGCCTGGGTCTCGGCGCGGCCATGCGTCTCGACGACAGCCGCCACGATATCGAGCCCCTCCCGCAGTTTCGCGTGCGCGGTCGTCAGCATTTCGAAGGTCTTGCCGACGCCCGGCGCAGCGCCGAGGAAGATCTTCAGACGGCCGCGACGGCGATCTTCGCGATGGGCTTCTGCCAGGAGAGCTTCCGGGGACGGGCGTTTGTCGCTGCGATGGTCCGCCATGGTCCCCTTCTTCCTGCACCGGGCTACCGAGAGAGAAGTCTCCCACATCACGGTTCATAGATCTCGACTGGGCTGAAAGATGGCCCTGTGCAGCAGGGCCGCATGGGGTCAGGCGGCGCGCAGCGCCGCTCGCGTGACGGGGCCCACCCTACCCGTCGCCCTTCGGGCGCCACCCTGCCCTTTCAGGTGAGGGGGAACCGCGATCGAGGTTCCGTGATCTTCAATATCATGGACGGCGAAGCCATCACCTCGTGGCGAGACCGTCGAGGGCCGTGTTGAGGGCGAGAACGTTGACACGGGGTTCGCCGAACAACCCGAGGCTACGCCCCTGGACATTCTGGTCGACGAGCTGCCGCACCTGGTCGGCCGACACGTTGCGGGCCTTGGCGACCCGCGGCACCTGGAAAGCCGCGGCCTCGGGCGAGATGTCCGGGTCGAGACCCGATGCCGAGGTGGTGACGAGATCGGCCGGGATGGGAGCGTCCGGGTTTTCCGCCTTCAGTTTATCCATGTCGCCCTGGACGCGGTCGACCAGGGCCTTGTTGGTCGGCCCGAGGTTCGAGCCCGCCGAATTGTCGGCCGCATAGGGCACCGGCACGGTCTTGGTCGGGTCCTTCGGGTCGGGCTCCGTCGTCGCCGAGAGACGGCCGTGGAAGTAGCGGGCGTCGGTGAAGGACTGGCCGATCAGGGCCGAGCCGATCACCTTCCCGTCCTTGTCCTGAAGCAGGCTGCCCTGCGACTGGAAGGGGAAGAGCGTCTGCGCCACGCCCGTCATGGCGAGCGGGTAGACGAGGCCGGTGATCGCC